>NZ_JBVJLO010000003.1:348999-499748 GCF_055584685.1 Streptomyces sp. NPDC102258 | reverse complement strand
CCCCGTCGGCGCCTGGAACTTCTGGCAGTCCCACCACTGGTACTAAAACACCGGCGGACGAACGTGCGAAGGCCCCGGTGGCCGGCCTCCCCAGGCCGGCCACCGGGGCCTTCGCTTTCCCATCCCACTGGGTCCTTCCCGGCGCCACCACTCCCGGGAGCGGCGGCCCCGGACGCTAGAGGCGCTGGATGATCGTGCCGGTCGCCAGCGCGCCTCCCGCGCACATGGTGATCAGCGCGAACTCCTTGTCGCGCCGCTCCAGCTCGTGCAGCGCGGTGGTGATCAGCCGGGCGCCGGTGGCGCCGACGGGGTGGCCGAGCGCGATGCCGCCGCCGTTGACGTTCACCTTCTCCAGGTCCTGGTCGAAGACCTGGGCCCAGCTGAGGACGACGGAGGCGAAGGCCTCGTTGATCTCGACCAGGTCGATGTCGCGCAGCGACATCCCGGCCTTGCCCAGCACGGCCCGCGTCGCGTCGATCGGCCCGTCCAGGTGGTAGTGCGGATCGGCGCCGACCAGCGTCTGGGCGACGATCCGGGCGCGCGCCTTGAGCTTGAGGGCGCGGGCCATCTTGCGCGAGGCCCACATCACGGCGGCGGCGCCGTCGGATATCTGGGAGGAGTTCCCGGCGGTGTGCACGGCGGTCGGCATGACCGGCTTGAGCCGGGCCAGGCCCTCCATGCTGGTGTCGCGCAGCCCCTCGTCCCGGTCGACCAGCCGCCACATGCCCTGCCCGGCGGCCTGCTCGGCCTCGGTGGTGGGGACCTGGACGGCGAACGTCTCGCGCTTGAAGCGCTCCTCGGCCCAGGCGGCCGCGGCCCGCTCCTGCGAGAGCACCCCGAGGCGGTCGACGTCCTCGCGGGTCAGCCCCCGGTGCCGGGCGATCCGCTCGGCGGCCTCGAACTGGTTGGGGAGGTCGACGTTCCACTCGTCGGGGAAGGGCTTGCCGGGGCCGTGCTTGGACCCGGAGCCCAGCGGGACCCGGCTCATGGCCTCGACCCCGCAGGCGATGCCGATGTCCATGACCCCGCCGGAGATCATGTTGGCCACCATGTGGTTGGCCTGCTGGGAGCTGCCGCACTGGCAGTCCACCGTCGTCGCGGCGGTCTCGTACGGCAGTCCCATGGCGAGCCAGGCGTTGCGCGCCGGGTTCATGGACTGCTCTCCGGCGTGGGTGACGGTGCCGCCGACGATCTGCTCGACGCAGTCGGGCTGGATCGCGGTACGGGCGAGGAGTTCGCGGTAGGTCTCGCCGAGGAGGTAGGCGGGATGGAGGTTGGCCAGGGCGCCCCCGCGTTTCCCGATGGGGGTGCGTACGGCTTCGACGATGACGGGTTCCGCGGCCATGAGCTCGTCCTCTCCTGCACGTCCGGTACAGCGCCGGCGTGGCGGGCCGTCCCGGCGCCCCGCCCCGAACTAGTACGCGTTCTAGTTCTCCCCCGCAGTCTTATGACCTGGACCCCCCGCACGCAAGGGTCTTGCACGCGGCTTACACGGATTCCACACGCAACAGTTGATGCGGGATCCCTTGTCACTTCTAGAACTCGTTATTACCTTCAAGCCAGCTTCTGATGGGCCGTCAGACCCTCGCCAGACCATGGAGTAGCCCGATGCCCTGTCCCGCGCTGCCCGAAGGCTTCGACGCCACCGACCCCGACCTCCTCCACGACCGGGTCCCCTTGCCCGAGTTCGCGCAGCTCCGGCAGACCGCACCGGTGTGGTGGTGCCCGCAGCGGCGCGGCGTCACCGGCTTCGACGACGAGGGGTACTGGGCCGTCACCCGGCACGCGGACGTCAAATACGTCTCCACGCACCCGGAGTTGTTCTCCTCCACCACCAATACGGCGATCATCCGCTTCAACGAGCACATCCAGCGCGAGCAGATAGATGCCCAGCGTCTGATCATGCTGAACATGGACCCGCCGGAACACACCCGCGTACGCCAGATCGTGCAGCGGGGCTTCACCCCCCGGGCCATCCGCGGCCTGGAGGCGGCCCTGCGCGACCGGGCCCGGCGGATCACCGAGGAGGCCGTGGCCGCCTCGGCCGACGGCAGCTTCGACTTCGTCACGCAGGTGGCGTGCGAGCTCCCGCTCCAGGCCATCGCCGAACTGATCGGCGTTCCGCAGGAGGACCGGTCCCGTATCTTCGACTGGTCGAACAAGATGATCGCCTACGACGACCCCGAGTACGCCATCACCGAAGAGGTCGGCGCCAACGCCGCGATGGAACTCATCGGCTACGCCATGAACCTGGCCGCCGCGCGCAAGGAGTGCCCCGCCAAGGACATCGTCAGCCAGCTCGTGGCGGCCGAGGGGCAGGGCAACCTGGCCTCCGACGAGTTCGGCTTCTTCGTCCTGCTGCTGGCGGTCGCCGGCAACGAGACCACCCGCAACGCCATCAGCCACGGCATGCACGCCTTCCTCACCCACCCCGAGCAGTGGGAGCTGTACAAGGCGACCCGGCCGGCTACGGCCGCGGAGGAGATCGTCCGCTGGGCCACCCCCGTGGTCTCCTTCCAGCGGACCGCCACCCAGGACACCGAACTGGGCGGCCAGAAGATCAAGGTGGGCGACCGGGTCGGCATGTTCTACTCCTCCGCCAACCACGACCCCGAGGTCTTCGAGAACCCCGACGCCTTCGACATCACCCGCGACCCCAACCCCCACCTCGGCTTCGGCGGCGGCGGACCGCACTTCTGTCTCGGCAAGTCCCTGGCCGTCATGGAGATCGACCTGATCTTCAACGCCCTGGCCGACACCCTGCCGGACCTGCGGCTGGCCGCCGACGGGCCGCGGAGGCTGCGGGCGGCCTGGCTGAACGGCATCAAGGAACTCCGGGTCAGCGCCCGCTGACCCGTGACCCAGGGCGGCAGGGGCCGTCCACCTCCCACGCCCCCGGCCCCTGCCGTCCGCTGGTCACTCGGCCCTCGCGCCCGTAGGCCCGGTAAGCCCCGTACTCAGGGCCGCCCCGACCGGGCTGGGGCACGTACGGGCTCCGCCGTGCCCCCGCTGGTCACGCCCGCCCCGACCGGGCTGGGGCCCGTACCGGCTCCCCCGCGTCCCCGGCCGCCGCCGCGCGCGGACCGGGCAGGTCCAGCCGCAGGCGCCGCGGCCCGGACAGTACGTGGACCAGCCCGAGCCCGGCGCCGACGACCACGGCGCCGCCGACCGCGTCGAGCACCCAGTGGTTGGCGGTGGCCACGATCGCGCAGACGGTGATCAGCGGGTGCAGCGCGCCGAGCAGCTTCTGCCACCCCTTCGGCGCGAGCACCACGATCACGGTCCCGCACCACAGCGACCAGCCGAAGTGCAGCGAGGGCATCGCCGCGTACTGGTTGGAGATGGCCGTCATCGCCCCGTACGAGGGGTTCGCGAGGTCCTGCACCCCGTGCACGGTGTCCACGAAGCCGAGGTCCGGCATGAGCCGGGGCGGGGCCAGCGGGTAGAGCCAGAACCCGGCCAGCGCCATGACGGTCGCCAGCCCCAGCGAGGCGCGCGCCCAGCGGTAGTCCGCCGGCCGGCGCCAGTACAGGACGGCCAGGATGGCCAGCGGGACCACGAAGTGGAAGGAGGTGTAGTAGAAGTCGAAGAACGCCTTCAGCCAGGGCGTGTCCACCACGGCCCGGTTCACGGCGCGTTCGATGTCGATGCCGAGCGCCTGCTCGACGGCGTGGATCCGCGCCCCGTTGCCCTCCGCGAGGGAGCGGCTGGTGGGGGCGGCGGCGCGGATGTGCGAGTAGAGGGAGTAGCCGACCCGTATCAGCAGCAGCTCCAGCAGCAGGTTCGGGCGGGACAGCACCCGGCGCCAGGACGGCAGCAGCGGCACGCGCGACCAGCGCGCGGCGGCGGGACGTCCGTAGCGCGTCGGCACGGGCTCGCGCCAGTACGGGGACGAGCGCGGCAGGAACGGCACCGCGCAGGCCGCCGCCACGGCCGCGAGGAGCGGCACGTTGTCCCGTACGGGGGCCAGCGCGGCCAGGTTCGGCAGCAGCACGGCACTCGGCAGGGTCATCGCGAGCACCACGGCCACCGGCCACACCGGCCGGTCGGCGGCCCGCTTCCCCACCTTGCCGGCTACCGCGAGCAGCACCCACAGCAGCTGGTGGCGCCAGCCGGTCGGGGACACGGCGACGGCCACGCAGCCGGTGACGGCGACGGCGAGCAGCAGCTGGCCGTCGCGGGCGTAGCGGGCCGCGCGGCGCAGGCCGGTGAAGACGATCACGGCGGCGAGAGCGAGGTAGAGCAGCACCTCGCCGGGGCCGGTGAGGCCGATCCGCAGCAGGGCGCCGTGCACGGACTGGTTGGCGAGGCCGTCGGGGGCCCCGCCGAGGCCGGTGCCCGCCAGGTGCTCGACCCAGTACGTCCACGAGTCGCGCGGCAGCGCCGCCCAGGACAGCGCGGTGGCGCCGGCGAAGGTCACGGCGGCGGCCCGGGCGGTGGGCCGGCGGCCCGTCAGCCACAGCAGCGGCGCGAACAGCAGCAGCGCGGGCTGGAGGGCGGCGGCGAGCCCGACGAGGAACCCGGCGGGCCGCTCCCCGGGCTCCCCCGGGTCCCCGGGCACCCGGAAGAACGCGAGCAGCACCAGCAGGACGGGCAGGACGGCGGTCTGCCCGGGGGAGGCGGCCTCGCGGACGGGCAGCGACACCATCATCAGCGCGACCAGCACGGGGGCGGCCGACAGCGCGGTGCGCCGGGACAGGGGACCGGGCAGTCCGCGCGCGGCGACCAGCCCGATCGCGGTGACGAACCCCAGGGTCACGCAGGTCCAGGCCACCTCCAGGGAGGGCGCCGCGAGCGCGACCAGGGGCTTGAGGACGAGCCCCGCGAAGGGCGTGGCGGTGAACTGCCCGGCGTCGTAGAGCGAGCCGGGCAGGCTCCCGGGCCCGCCGGGGAGGTGGAAGTCGCCGAGCCACTCGCCCGGCGGTGTCCGGAGCACGGCGGCGGCCTGTCTGACGGCGAGCACGGCCGCCAGCGCCCACAGCACGAACCGTGCCGCTCCGAGTCTGCCGCCACCGCCTATGACACCGGCATGTCCGTTGCCACCGCCGTGCTCCGCCGCGTCAGCCACGCCTCGCCGTCCTCCCGCCCTGCCGACCGCAACCCCGGCTTCGCCTGGCTGCCGCGCACGGTGCACCGGATCATTACCTCGGACGACGATATCCCCCGCGGGATCTCTAGGATGGCGGGCATGAGCATCGTGAAGATCAACGCACTGACCGTGCCCGCCGAGCAGCGGGAGGTCCTGGAACAGCGCTTCGCCTCGCGCGCGGGCTCCGTGGAGGGGTCGGACGGGTTCGAGTGGTTCGAGCTGCTGCGTCCGGTCGAGGGCACCGACCAGTACCTGGTGTACACGCGGTGGCGCTCGGAGGAGGACTTCCAGGCGTGGATGGAGGGGCCGATGAAGGCGGCGCACCAGGGCGGCGGCGGTGGTGGTGCCGGCGGCGGTGAACGGCCGAAGCCGGCGGCGTCCGGGTCCCAGGTGTGGTCGTTCGAGGTCGTGCAGCAGGCGGCGCCGAAGCAGGCGTGAGCGGCGGGTGAGGGGGGTTCCTTCATCCGTACGATTTACACCTTTCCGCATCATCGGCCCGTGCCTGTGGATATTCCACGCGGGAAAGCCGGAGCGCGCTCCACACTGAGGCCATGACGGAAAACCTGACCACGGCGACCACTACTGCGACTGCAACGACGACTATGACGGCGGCCGGGACTGCTGCTCCCCTCTGGAAGGTGACGGTGGAGCCGTTCACCACGGACGACGCCACCGCCCTGCGCCGCGCGTACTACGCGGAGGTCGCGGGCCGGTACTGGAAACGACCGGTCGAGTCGGTCACCGAGGCCGAGATCGACCAGGGCATGCTGGACTTCCCGGCCGACGAGCTGGCACCCCCCTCCGGCCGCTTCGTGGTCGGCCGGCTCGACGGGCGGCCCCTGGCCTGCGGCGGCATACGTCTCCTCGACCCCGCGACCGCCGAACTCACCCGCGTGTACGTCGCCCCGCGCGCCCGCGGCACCGGTGGCGGGGCGGTGCTGCTCGCCGCGCTGGAGGAGGCGGGCCGCGCGCTGGGGGCGGTCCGGGTGCGCCTGGACACCCGCAGCGACCTGGTGGAGGCCCGCGCCCTGTACGCGCGTCACGGGTACCGCGAGATACCCGCGTACAACTCGGGCCCGTACGCGCAGCACTGGTTCGAAAAGCCCCTCACCGCGTAGTGGTCGGTCAGTGAGTGGAGTGGTCCCGGCGCGGGAGGGTGTCGTAGGGCTCCTCGGAGTCGGACCCGCAGAGCTCCCGGTTGAGCTGTTCGACGAGCTTGATCAGGTCGGTGGGCCGCTCGGGGCCCCACCAATCACCGAGCAGTTCGGCGAGGGACTCCTGCCGGGCGTCCGAGAGGCGGCCGGCCGCCTCCCGGCCCCGGTCGGTCAGGACCAGCGAGAGCCCTTGGCGCGCGGCGAGCCCGCGCTCCTCGACCTGGCGTCCGGCGTCGGTGACGACCCGCAGCGGGACACCGGTGCGCTCGGCGAGGAGCGCGGGGTCGGTGGACCCGTACTTCTTGATCCGCAGCAGCATCCAGCTGGCGGCGGGGAGCAGGTCGAAGCCCGCTTTCGCGGTGATCTTCTCGTAGACGTGGCGGCGGCCCTCGCGGGTGCCCAGCACCGACAGGGCGCGGGCGACCTCGTCGTGTGAGGTGCGCTCGACGGGGTTGGAGGCGAGGGTTTCCGTCACGTCGGGTGCGGTGACGGAGGCGCGGAGCTTGTCCTCCTTCAGGAACCAGGAGATCACGAAGGCGAGCAGGACCACGGGCACGGCGTAGAGGAAGACGTCGGTGATGGCCGTGGCGTAGGCGTCGAGCACGGTGGGCCGCAGCCGGGCCGGGAGCGCGGCGATGGCCCTGGGGTCCGCCTCCAGCCGCTCCGGGGTCGCGGCGGGCGGCAGCCGGACGCCGGCGAGGGCGGCGGAGAGCTTGTCGCCGAGCCGGTTGGTGAAGATCGTGCCGAAGATGGCGACGCCGAAGGAGGCGCCGATGGAGCGGAAGAAGGTGGCACCGGAGGTGGCGACGCCGAGGTCGGCGTAACTGACCGCGTTCTGCACGACCAGGACGAGCACCTGCATGACCAGACCGAGCCCGAAGCCGAAGACGAAGAAGTAGACGCTCATCTCCCAGTCGGAGCTGGTGCGTTCCAGCCGGTGCAGGAGGAGCAGGCCGACGGCGGTGATGGCGGTGCCGAGGATCGGGAAGACCTTCCAGCGCCCGGTGCGGCTGACGATCTGGCCGGAGCCGGTGGAGGCGATCAGCAGGCCGAAGACCATCGGGAGCATGTGGACGCCCGACATGGTCGGCGAGACACCCCGTACGACCTGGAGGAAGGTCGGCAGGTAGACCATCGCGCCGAACATCGCGAAGCCGATGATGAAGCTGATCACCGAGCAGAGGGTGAAGGTGCGGATGCGGAACAGCTTGAGCGGCAGGACCGGTTCGGCGGCCCGCCGCTCCACGAGGATGAAGGCGGCGAGGAGCAGCGCGCCGAGGACGGCGAGGCCGATGATCTGGCTCGACCCCCAGGCCCAGGTGGTGCCGCCGAGGGAGGCGACCAGGACGAGGCAGGTGGCGACGGAGGCGATGAGGAAGGTGCCCAGGTAGTCGATGGTGTGCTTCGAGGAACGGGCCGGTATGCGCAGGACCGCCGCGATGACGAGGAGGGCGACGAGACCGATGGGGATGTTGATGTAGAAGACCCACCGCCAGGTGAGGTGGTCCACGAACAGGCCGCCCAGCAGTGGGCCCAGCACGCTCGTGGCACCGAAGACGGCGCCGAAGAGGCCCTGGTACTTGCCGCGTTCGCGCGGCGGGACGATGTCGCCGACGATCGCCATCGAGAGCACCATCAGCCCGCCGCCGCCGAGGCCCTGGAGGGCGCGGAAGCCGATGAGCTGGGGCATGTTCTGGGCGATGCCGCAGAGCGCGGAGCCGATCAGGAACAGCACGATGGCGTACTGGTACAGCTTCTTGCGGCCGTACTGGTCGCCCAGCTTGCCCCACAGGGGGGTGGCCGCGGTGGAGGCGAGCATGTAGGCGGTGACCACCCAGGACAGGTGCTCCATGCCGCCGAGCTCGCTGACGATGGTGGGGAGGGCGGTGGAGACGATGGTCTGGTCGAGGGCGGCGATCAGCAGGCCCAGCAGCAGGGCTCCGATCGAGACGAGCACCTCGCGGGAGGCGTGCTCGGTACCGGGACCGGGTTCCACGGTGGAATCGGTGACATCCTGGGCCATCGGGACCTCCTCAGGCGGGATCGGCACCATCCATCCTGAGCGGTGTGTCCGGTTATGGCCTGTCGGGCGGTTGGGCGAACCCCGCGGGGTCTGCATAATCGCAGGCAGCGGCCCAGGGGAGGGGTAACAGTGAACACGGAGCGCTGTCCGGATTGCGACGCCACCACGCCGTCCTGCCCCCATATCCCACCCCCGTACGACCCCCTCCGCATCCGCCCGTACGCCCCCCTCCCCCAACCCCCGACCCCCACCGCCCCACCCCACCCCGACACACCCCCGCCCCACACGGCCTACCACCGCCCCCCACCCACGGCCCCGCAAACCCCCCTCGACCCCACCCCAGCGGCGACACCCCACCCCACGCACCCGCAGACCACCGCCGACCCACACCCGGACGGGGCGCACCATCCCACCCGGCCGGGGACCCCCGCCGGGCCCGACACGGGCGCGGCACGGTGGCCTCGCCAGCCGGAGGCCCCAGCCGGACCCGACGCACAAGCGGCGCCCCGGCCCGACCGACCGGGCACCGGCAGCCTCGACGCGCACGCCCCGCACCGCCCCGCCCAGCCGCAGAGCACGGCCGGGCCCAGTGCTGACACGGCCCTCCTGCGACCGCCGCCCGAAGCCGAAACCCCCCACCCGCAGACGCACGGCGCCACCGAGGCGCCACTTGGCCTCGCCGCACACGCCGAATACCGGCCTGCCCGCCCGGAAACCACGGCGGGACCTGACGCGGACGCGGCGTACTGGTCACCCCGCCCGGAGGCCGCACCCGCGCCTGGTGCGGATGCGGCGTACCGGCCCGCGCCGCGCGAGACCGCTGCCGAAGGGGTGCGCGGGCCTGCCAGTGACGGCAGCGCGGGCCCGGTGCCTCCCGGCCACGGGCCATATCCGTCTGCGGGCTACCGGACGGGAGTGCCCCACCCCGCCCCGTCGGCAGGCGAAGCGCCGACCGAGCTACTCCCCCCGATCCCGGCCGCCTCCGGCCACACCCCGCCCGCGACTCCCTACGCCGCCCCGCTCCCGTCGGCCTCCCTGCCTGGGGTTCCGTTCGGCTCCGCGCCCCCGCCGGCAGGCGAAGCGCCGACCGAGCTGTTTCCTCCGGTCCCGGCCGCCCCCGGCCACGGGCCGTACGCGGGTCCCCAGGCGGGAGTGCCCCGCTCCGCCCCGCCGCCGGGCGAAGCGCCGACCGAGATGCTTCCTCCGATCCCGGCCGCCCCCGCCCACACCCCGTCCGGGAGTCCCTACGCCGCCGCGTCGCCATCGGCCACCCCGCCCGGGACCCCGTACGCCTCCCAGGTGCCGTCAGCCATCCCGCCCGGGACCCAGTACGCCGCCGTGCCCGCGCCCGGTGCCCCCGGGTACGCGTCGCAGGCAGCGGCGTACGGGGTGGCCGTGCCGACCGCTCGTGCCGAGCAGACGGTGCAGTTGCGGGCCGTGTCCCCGTACCCGCCCCGCGCGGGCTCCGCGCCCCGGCCCCGGCGGCTGGTGCCGCTGATCGCGGGCGGCGGTGTCGTGGTGGCCGTCGTTGCCGTGGCTCTGGCGGTGGGGCTGTTCTCCGGCTCCGGCGACGGTGACGCCGTACTCCTGGACCCCAAACCGTCGGCGCCCGCCCTCACGGCGGCCCCGGTGGGCCCGTCGGACGGGGCCACCGGCCCGACTCCGGCCGGGACCCGGTCCGCGTCGGCCCTGCCCAGCCGGAGCGCGTCGCGTTCGGCCTCCCCTTCGGCGTCGGCCGGCGCCACCGCATCGGCGTCCCGTACCGCCTCCGCGCCCGGGCCCACCCCCTCCGCCGGCCTCACCCGGCCCGCCAGCCCCCCTCCACGGCCGCCCGCCCAGCCCGCCACCCTGCGCCCCGGCGACACCGGCCCCGAGGTCGAGAGGCTCCAGCGCCTGCTGGCGAGCCAGGGTCGCTACCGGGGGCGCGTCGACGGCAGGTACGGGCGCGCCGTCGAGCGGGCCGTCTCCGACTTCCAGGACGACCGCCGCATCCGCGACGACCCCCGCGGCGTCTACGGCCCGGCGACCCGCCGCGCCCTGGAGGGATAAGTCACTCCCCGCAGAGTGGCGCGCACCGTCCCCGGTTTTGTATCGTGTAGGAACAAAGTGGTTCCGTCCGCACTCCCTGACCGGTGGACGGAACCGCTTGTTCTCTTTCCCGCCCGTCTGGAGCCCCGCCGATGCCGGCCAGCACCACCACCGCCCCCGCCGTCCTCTCCGCCCGGGCCCTGCTCCTGGACATGGACGGAACGATCGTCAACTCCGACGCGGTGGTCGAACGCTGCTGGCGCGACTGGGCGGTCTCCCACGGGCTGGACCCGGTGGAGGCCCTCAAGGTGGTCCACGGCCGCCAGGGGTACGCCACCATGGCGATCCTGCTCCCCGAGCGCCCCATGGAACTCAACCACGCCGAGAACAAGGTGATGCTCGCCCGCGAGACCGCCGACACCGACGGCGTGGTGCCCGTGGGCGGCGCCGTGGAGTTCATGGCGGCGATAGCCGGCCTCCCGCACGCCCTCGTGACCTCGGCCGACGCCGCCCTCGCCACGGCCCGGATGACCGCCGCCGCGCTGCCGATGCCGCGCGTACGGGTCACCGCCGAGTCCGTCGGGGCCAGCAAGCCCGACCCCGAGGGCTTCCTGAAGGGCGCCGCCGAGCTCGGCGTGGACCCCGCCGACTGTGTGGTCTTCGAGGACTCCGGCGCCGGCATCGCGGCGGGCCTGGCGGCCGGCATGCGCGTGATCGGCATCGGCCCCCGCGCCGCCGCGTACGGTCCCACGGCCCACGTCCCCGACCTGACCTCGGTCCACGTCGAACCCGCCGAAAACGGCACGATCCGCCTGACCCTCACCCCGACCGCCTGACCGACGCCGCCACACCGCTCCACGGCCGCCTGACCGCCACCGCCCCGCCCGGCCCCTCTCACCCGTCGCCGCCGAGCCTGGCCCGTTGGCCCTCCGACCGTCACCGCCGGGCGCGGCTATCCGGCCACCTGATCGGCACCACCACGCGCCGCCCCGGGGCCGTCCGGCCAGCACCGCCGGCACGGCTCCCCAGCCGGTTCGACCGGCACCGCTGCACAGGGCCGTGGCCGCCTGACCGGCACCACCGACCGTCTGACCAGCGCCGCCGAGCGGCCGGTAGCCTCTGACCCGCACCGCCAGGCGCGACTATCCGGCCCGCCTGACCACCCCCGCCGCACTCGGCCCCGCAACCGCCCTACCGCCGCCGTGCGCGGCCCCCCGGCCGGTCCGACCAGCACCGCCACACGCGACTCTCCCGCCGTCTGAGCAGCGCCGCCGAGTGGCCCGGTGGCCCTCTGACCGGCACCGCCGGGCACGGCTTCCGGCCGCCTGACCACCGCCCCCGCGCTCGGCCCCGTGGCCGTCTGACCGCCGCTGGGCACCGTTCCCCGGCGGCCCGACCGGCACAGCCACGCGCGGCCCCGTGGCCGCCTCACCGGCGCCACAAGGCTCGACGCCGTAACTAGTCCGACCGGCACCGCCGTCGCGGCATCCCGGCGCCTGGCCACCGCCACCGTGCGCGGCTCCCCGGCCTGTCCGACCAGCACCGCCACACAAAGCCCCCGTGGCCGTCTGGCCAGCACCGCGACGCGCGGCCCCATGGCCCTCTGACCGGTACCACCGGGCGCCGTCCCCGGCCATTCCGACCGGCACCGCCACGCGCCGCCCGAAGCCGCCGGACGGGTGCCAGCCGGCGCCGGTTCCCCTCCGGCTCACGGCCGCCGCGCCCCGCTCCGTAAGGACCGCCGGTGGCGGTGCGCTACTGGCCGACGCGCCCGTCGATCCGCTCGCGCAGCAGATCGGCGTGCCCGTTGTGGCGGGCGTATTCCTCGATCATGTGCACCAGCACTTCGCGCAGCTCCACCGGCTCCCCGCCCCCGTCGCCGGTGACGCCGAGGCCGGGCGCCGCTTCCACCAGCCCCTCCGCGAAGGCGACCTCCGCCCGCCAGGTGGCCCACGCCTCCGTCACCACCGCCGGGTCGGCCACCGCGCCGGTGAACTCCCCGTCCGGCTCCCGCTCCGAGCGGTAGTGACGGCGTACGTCCTCACCCGCCATGACGCCCCGGAACCAGTGCTGCTCCACGCCCGCGAGATGCCGTACGAGGCCCAGCAGCGACAGGTTCGAGGGCTCCACCGCCCGGCGGGCCATCGCCTCGGCACCGAGCCCGGCGCACTTCAGCTCCAACGTGAGCCGCTGGTCGCGCAGATACCCCGCGAGGACCGCCCGCTCACCGCGGAACCCGCCGTCGGAACGGACGTCCTCCTCGGGGCGGACGAACATGTTGGACCAGGCGAAGCCACGGCCGGGCGGGGGTACGGCGGCGCCGTCTACGGATGCGGTCACGCCCGCGAGCGTGCCCGCGTACCGGGGCTCCCCGCAAGGGGATTCCCGGCCCCCGGCCCCGGCCCCCGCCCTCCGCCATCAGCCCGTGATCGCCTCGTACAGCGAGAACACGGCCAGCGCCGCCATCACGGCGGCCGCGACCTTCGTGATGAGCCGCAGCGGCACGTACTTCATGAGGGTGCGCCCGCCCAGGATGCCGATGCCCGCGACGGCCCACAGGGCCAGTACGGCGCCGAGGCCGACGGAGACGGGGTTGTCGTAACGCGCCGCGAGGTTGGCGGTCATGATCTGCGTCAGGTCACCGAACTCGGCCACCAGGATCAGCATGAAGCCGGCCCCCGAGACCTTCCAGAAGGACTGGTCGGCGGGCGCCTTGACCTCCTCGTCCTCGTCGGTCTTCTTCAGGAGCAGCATGGCCGCGCCCGCGAGGAAGAGGAGGCCGACGACGGCCTGCACCAGCCGGTGCGGCAACAGCGTGAGCACACTGCCCGCGGCGATGGCGAGACCCACGTGCACGGCGAAGGCCGCGGCGACGCCCACGAAGACGTAAGAGGCGCGGTAACGGGTGCCGAGCATCAAGCCGGCGAGGGCCGTCTTGTCGGGGAGTTCGGCGAGGAAGACGACGCCGAAGGCGATCGCCATGACGGTGAAGCTGAACACGGGGTGAAACCTCGATCGGTCGGGCAGGACGCCATCGGGACCGAGAGACCTGGGGTTTTTCAGGGGTCGCTTCGGCTCGGCGGCGCCCTGAGGTGCGTAACACACGGACAGGACACTGCGGCCGAAGGTCTCGCTGGCCGACCGCTGACGCGGTCTGCCTCCGGGCGCCGGCTGGGTGACCCAGCAGTATGTCGACGGTCCGGCGAAGAGCTACTCCCCTTCTGCTCCGTTCAGGGTACGCGACACCGGGCGCCAGCCCCAGCCCGTCCGGTATGTGAGCTTCACCCCAGTCCAGCCCCTCTCCCCCCCGCCCACGTGGCCGGAATCCAACTGCCTTGTGGCCGAAGGGCGTTGGGACCCTTGATGTGACGTGCCCATGTCGGCAACCTGTCACCTGGCGCCCGCCCCACGGACACCCGGCGCCGCCAGCATGGCCGCGCCCCGCCGGGGCCGAACGGCCACCACCCCCCACGCCCAGGAGCCCTCATGGCCCTCACGTCCTTCCGCATGCCCTCCATCTACGCGCGTCGCGCAGCGCGCCCGGCCGGCCCGGCCACCCCGGCCAGGCGCACTGCCCGAGCGGGCGCCCTCGCCTCCGCCGTGGCCCTCGCCGCCCTCACCTCGCTGGTCAGCGCCCCGGCCGCACTCGCCTCCCCGCCCACCCCCATCAGCGCGGCGGCGGCCCGGAGCTACCTGGCCACGGTGACCCCGGCGGCGGAAGGTTCCCTCAGCGGCTACAGCCGCGCACAGTTCCCGCACTGGAGCACGGTCTCCGGCACCTGCAACACCCGCGAGACGGTGCTCAAGCGCGACGGGGCGAACGTCGTCACCGACTCGGCCTGCGCGGCCGTCAGCGGAAGCTGGTACTCGGAGTACGACGGCGCCACCTGGACCGCCGCGTCCGACGTGGACATCGACCACATGGTCCCGCTGGCCGAAGCGTGGCGTTCCGGCGCCGACTCCTGGACCACGGAACAGCGTCGGCAGTTCGCCAACGACCTCACCCGCCCGCAGCTCATAGCCGTCACGGACAACGTCAACCAGGCCAAGGGCGACCTCGACCCGGGCAAGTGGCTGCCCCCGCGGACCGCGTACCGCTGTACCTACGCGCGCATGTGGGTGCAGGTCAAGCAGTACTGGGGCCTGCGCATGGACACCGGCGAAAAGACGGCCCTGCTGAACGTCCTGAACGGCTGCTGACCGTCCCTAACGGCCGCCGGCCCTCCCCGGGATCCACCCCCGCTTCTCCCCCGCCAGGGGGAGGCGGGGCGCGCCCTTCGCCCCGTACCGTGATCGAAAGGGGTATGGAGGAGGGGGAGTTCCATGGCCGGACTGCGTCTTGGACCACTGCTGCGCTACGTCGACTGGGACACGGGCGGGACCGCCACGATATGGGTCGAGGCGGACCGTCCGTGCACGGCCGAGGTGCGGTGCGCCGACGGAGCCGGCGGCAGCGACCACACCTTCCAGGTGGCCGGCCACCACTACGCACTGGTGCCGGTGACCGGCCTGACCCCGGGCACGACCACGGCGTACGAGGTACTGCTCGACGGGGTCCTCGTCTGGCCGGGCGCCGACGGCGGCTTCCCGCCGAGCACGATCACCGCCCCGGCGGTCGGCGGCCGCCCCGGGCTGCCCGCGCCCGGGCTGCGCGTCACCTTCGGCTCGTGCCGGCAGGCCGCCCCGCCCGCCGGCCGCCGCGGGCCGCACGGCGCCGACGCCCTGGACACCCTCGCGGCGCGGCTCGCCGCGCAGCCGCAGGCCCAGCGCCCGGACGTCCTGCTGCTGCTGGGCGACCAGGTGTACGCCGACCAGCTGTCGCGGGAGACCAGGCGCTGGCTCGCGGCCCGCCGGGATCTGCGCGAGGCACCCGGCGCGCAGGTCGCGGACTACGAGGAGTACACCCGCCTCTATTACGAGTCCTGGCTCGACCCCGAGATCCGCTGGCTGCTCTCGACCGTCCCGAGCCTGCACATGTTCGACGACCACGACGTCATCGACGACTGGAACACGAGCGCGGCCTGGCTCGCGGAGATACGGGCGACCCCGTGGTGGGCGGAGCGCGTCCTCAGCGGGCTGATGTCGTACTGGGTCCACCAGCACCTGGGCAACCTCTCGCCCGCCGAGCTCGCCGCGGACCCGCTGTACGCGGCGGTACGCGCCACCCCGGACGGGACGGACGCCCTGCGCGCTTTCGCGGCCCGGGCGGACGCCGACCCCGCCTCGGTGCGCTGGAGTTACCGGCGGGATTTCGGCCGCTCCCGCCTGCTGATGGTGGACACCCGGGCGGCCCGGGTGCTCGCCGAGGACGGCCGGGCCATGCTCGACCCGGCGGAAGAAGGCTGGCTGCGCGAGAACGCCCTGACGGGGCACGGGGATTACGACCACCTGCTGATCGGGTCCTCCCTGCCCTGGCTGATGCCGCCGCTGATCCACGACGCGGAGGTGTGGAACGCCGCGCTGTGCCGGGGCGAGCGCGGGCCGCGCTGGGCCCGGATCGGTGAGGACCTGCGGCGGCGCAGCGATCTGGAGCACTGGGCGGCGTTCCCCGCGTCGTTCGCGGCACTGAGCGACCTCATCGAGCAGGTGGGGACGGGCCCGAAGGCTCCGGCGACCATTTGCGTCCTGTCCGGGGACGTCCATCACGCGTACGTGGCCGAGCCCCGCATACCGAGCACGGCCCGCGTGTTCCAGCTGACCTGCTCACCCATTCACAACTCCATCCACACCGCGGTGAAATGGGGGTTCCGGCTCGGCTGGTCCCGGCTGGGCCGGTGGCTGGGGCGCGGCTTCTCGCGGCACGGGCGGACGGGCCGGCCTCCGCTGAGCTGGCGGCGTACGGACGGCCCCTGGTTCGGCAACCAGCTGATGACGCTGGCCCTGACGGGCCGGAGCGCCCGGCTGCGCCTGGACCAGGCCCGGCGGGGCCGGCCGGGTGCGGCCCGCCTGGTGACCGTGCTGGACCGGGAGCTCAACGACGCGCCGTAGCCCCCGGCCCGGCGGGCCCCGGGACGTCGCGGCACCCGCGCCGGGCGTACGCTGTATGGCTGTCAAGCCGCCCCTGCCGCTCCCCGCGACGACGCGGCGCTTCGGACTGGGGAGTCCCGCTGTGGTTGAGACGCTGGGGTCGTTGACCTCGGGCCCATGGATCTACGCCGTGGTGGCGGTGTCCATCCTGCTCGACGTGTTCCTGCCGGTGCTGCCGAGCGGCGTCCTCGTCGTCAGCGCGGCGGCGGCCGCGGCCGCCGCCGGGCCGCCTCCGCGGGTGCCCGACCTGACGGTGCTGCTCATGACCGCCACGACGGCCTCGGTACTGGGCGACATGGCCGCGTACCGGCTGGCCCGCAGCGGCGGGGCCCGCCTGGACCGGGCCATCGCCCGCTCGCGCCGCCTGACCCGCGCGCACGAACGGCTGGGCACGGCCCTGGCCCGCGGCGGCGGCGCCCTCGTGGTGATCGCCCGCTTCGCCCCGGCGGGCCGCTCGGTGGTCTCCCTCGGCGCGGGCAGGACGCGGCGCACGGTGCGGGAGTTCCTGCCCTGGTCGGTACTGGCGGGCTTGACCTGGGCGAGCTACAGCGTGGCACTGGGCTACTTCGGCACCCAGTGGCTGGGCACGACCTGGCTCGGCACGGCGATCTCCCTGATCGCCCTGTGCGCGGCAGGCTCCCTGGCCGCCTTCCTCATCCGCCGCCCACCCCCCTCCCCGACCCCGGCGACCTAAGCGATCCCGGCGCCGTCGGCGGCGGGTAGTCCGGACGGCGTAATCGGTCACCCGTTCACCCTGCACCGATCGCCGCCTTCCGGTGGGGCTTCTAGCGTCCGAAGAGCGGTGCGCAACGGAATCCGCGTCTCGCCCGTGCTCGCCCTGGCCGCGCCTTTCCGAGAAGCCCGAGGAGTTCTCTCCATGTCCCCCACGCGCATCCGGTACCGCCTGGCAGGAGCCGCCGTCGCGGCCCTCGCCGCAGCGGCCGTCACACCCGCCACGTTCGCCTCCGCCGCCCCTTCCGCCACCGGCTCGCCCTCCGCCACCGTCTCCCCCGGCACGGTCTCCCCCGGCGGCCGGGTCAGCCTGAACGTCGAGGGCTGCGGCACGAGCACCGGCCGGGCCACCTCCCGCGCCTTCGGCGACGTCTCACTGACCGGGGGCAACCCGCAGGCGGCCAGCCTCTCCGGCACCGCCACCGTCTACAGCGACGCCGCCACCGGCTCCCACCCCGTCACCTTCGAGTGCGGCGGCACCGGCGGCCGGCGCGTCACCGTCACCCTCCAGGTCGCCTCCGGCGCGGCCCGGGGCGGCGTCGGCGGCAGCATGGGCGAGATGAGCCCGGGCCAGATCGCCCTCGGCGGCACCCTCGCGGCCGGCGCCCTCGGCACCGGCATCTGGGTCCTGCGCCGCCGCTCGGCCCAGCCCGGCTGACGGAGCGGTCCGGCTAGGCGGAGACGGGGGCCGGCCTCCCGCGCACCTGCATCCCGTCCAGCAGCAGCCTGGTGGCTTCGGCGACGGCGTCCACGGCGGCGTCGAACACCTCCTGGTTGTGCGCGGCGGGGGCGCGGAAGCCGGACACCTTCCGTACGTACTGGAGCGCGGCGGCGCGGATCTCCTCCTCGGTGGCCTTCTCGGGGATGGCGGGCGGGCGCAGGGTCTTAATGGAGCGGCACATACCTCCACTATGGCGCGGCGGGCGGCAGCTCGGCCCCGGAGAGTTTCAGGATCAGCCCGGCCTGGAGCCGGCTCCGCAGCACCGGGTCGGCGACCTCCTCCAGCAGCCCCCTCGCCTGCCGCGCACTCTCCGCGGCCCGCCGGTCCTCGCGCAGGGCGGCGGTCTGGGCGGCCATGTGCCGCAGCGCGAGGTCGGCCCGCCGGTGGAAGAGCTGCCCGACCAGGGTGACGACCAGCCCGACGGAGCTGGTCACGACCCCGAGGTACGCGTCCCCCGTGGTCTCCGCCTTCCACACCGCGAGCCCCACCCCGAAGAGCAGCACCGCCGCGCCGATCCCCGCGAACCGCTGGCTGGTCACGAAGCTGCTGCGGGCCTGGGCCAGCCCGTAGGCGTAGTACTCGACGAGGATCGGGGTGAAATCGTCATGCCGGTCCCCCAACTCCCCGGCCGCCCCCCTCCCGGCGTCCACGAGCCGCGGATCGGCCCGCTCGGCGGCCTCGACACTCACCAGCAGACGGGCCCGCTCGGCGTCCCGCTGCGCGTCGAACCCCTCCCCCCGACGCCACTCCCCCCACACGGCCCCCACGACCACCACCGCGAGCCCGATCCCCCAGACCCACACCTCACCCCAAGCCACACCCCACCACCCCCGGCGATGAGATCCCCCGCCCACCGCGCGGGAAACCCACCCGGAACCTAGACTGACGAACGCCCGAAAGATCCGCACCGGAACCCGAGGGAGCCACCATGGCCAAGCGAGGAAACAAGCGCCGCGCCCGCAAGAAGAAGAAGTCCAACCACGGCAAGCGCCCCAACGCCTAACACGCCGACCAGTTCCCGGCCCGCCTCGTCGCATGGGGGTTGTTCGGGTGCCGGGACTCCCCGTCGAGTCCCCCTGAGCCCCCGTGAGTCCACGCGAACCCCCGCGAACGACAATGGCCCTGCCCGGACGATTCCCAGTCCGGGCAGGGCCATTGGCCGTTTTTCCATGGTGGGCGCGGACGGTTTCGAACCGCCGACATCTGCTTTGTAAGCTCGCCCAGCGGCTACCTCCCACGGACCGATCCCAGGATGCGGCGCCTGTCCTCGGCCCCACGTGAGTGCCAGGATCCACCCACGTTGATGTCAGCTACGGATGTCAGCGGTCGATTACCACCAAGACCACTTCTTCTTCCGAAGCGCCTGCTTCTTCGCCTTGGCTTCCGCCTCCTTGCGGTCTGCCGCCCTACGGGCTGTCCACTCGCCCTGATGCCGATAGCACTGGCCGCTGCCTACGATGGCCAGCCTCCTGCACCGACCACCACGCTCCTTCGGAGCCCCACACCTCGGCTGGGTCACTCCCCCACGCCTCCTTCCCAAGCAGCCACACGAACGCTGGCAGCGTCTCGCTGGCCATACAGGCCGGGAAGGCGCACACGGGAGCACAGCGGGGCACATAGCTCCGGAAGCCCCATGTGCCACCGCTGCACTTCGAGTAACTAGCGAAGGGCCGTGATGATCGCCCCCAGCCCAGTCAGTAGGGTGCCGACGGCGACCATCACCACTGCCAGGCTGCTGGCTCTATCCCTGGGCACGTCATTACGCTGGGGTTCAGGGACGGCATGTTGGTCCATGTCTCCTTTCCCGGACGCCACCCATTGGGGTGAGTCCGTGGCCCCGTCCGCATCTTTGCGGGACCGGACGGGGCCTCTTTTGGCCAGGACCGTAGCAGCGGCACGTCATCTGAGACTGATCGATCGGCGTCTTTCGGGTAGCTGATCCCCCGCCCCCACGGAAGCGGCCTTTCCCCCTCCCCGTGCAGGCAACTGGGGCTCCGTAAACCGTTCACAGAGCCCTGACCTGCACCTTCACGTCTTTCGTTCCACGGGAGAAACGAATTGCTTCACCGGTGAAACATAAGCGGGTTGAATCACTCGTCGAATGAAAATAGATTGCATCCCATAAGCCGCATATCGGCGCTGATGGTTGGCTGAAATTAACCACTGCTGGCTGCTATACCGGAGCTTCCGTGCACCGCGACCGGGCTAGCACCAGCCACCACTCACCCCAACTCCCATCCCGTCTGCCGTCGACCCGCACGCATGTGGAGCGGGCGCGGTGCCGGGCGTCAAGGTGGAGCGCCCAGCTGGACGAACGACCTTGACGCCCGGTGCCGTGTCCGCTGGGCTTGTCCTGGGTCGACGGCAGACGGGATGGGAGTTCCCCACCACCAGCCACCCACGGCCGGCACCCGCCAGCGGCGCCCCGCCATCCTGGAGCCGGAGCGCCCCCGCCGGAGGCATGTCGGTGACGGATGGAATTCGCGGCCAAGGGGTTCTGCTCATGCCTTGGGCCTATCCCGCCGTAGGGGCGGGCGTCGGCGCAGCGGGGGCGGAGCGGGCCGAAGGCAGGAGCGTCGCCCCTGAGCGGAGCCGGGAAGCCCGCCCGGCGGAGCGGAGCGCAGCCGGGTGCTTGATGAGGTAGAGAAACCTGTAACAGGTCCGCGCTGACCTTCGGCTAAGCCGCGTTGAGCGCGTCGGCGATGGCCTTCATGTCGTCCGTGATGGCGTCGGCTCGTGCTTCGGCGAACAGGTCGGCCTTATGGGGCTTGTTGGCGTAGGCGATGACCGTTGCGCCGGCTGCGTGAGCGGCTTGGACGTCGGTGAGCGAGTCGCCGATCAGGGTGCAAAGCGTGATGTCCATGTGCATCTGCTCCGCCGCCCCGATCAGCGGGAACGGGTTCGGCTTCATCAGGTGGGGCTGCCCCACCGGTCGGCCGATGACCTTCGCGACGTACTCGCCCAACCCGTGCGCCTCCAAGAAGCTCCGGACGCAGTCTGCGGAGTTGTTACTCACCACCGCCACAGCCCGCCCCGAGGAGCGCACGGCCTGGAGGGCTTCCACCGCCCCCCGCGTCGGCGGGCCGGCCACCGCGACGGCTTCAACCTCCGCCGCGGTCAACGCCTGCTCCACTTTCTGACCAATCTCGGCATCGACCTCATGGGCGATCCGCATGACCTCGATCGGGTCGTCGGTCTTGGCGGCCTTGGCTCCCGCTGTCTCGTCCTCGGCCGAGAGCAGTGCGGTGAGCTGCTTGGCGACCTCGGGGGCGGGCAGGCCGGCGAACACGTCGCACACGGGGCCGTCGAAGTCGAAGAAGACCACGCGGGCGCTCTCCAGGACGCTGCGGATCCGGTCATCGTGCGTCAAGGTCGAAGTCCCTTCCGATGGTCTCCCACACGCTGTCGAACCACATGCGGGCCTGCTGGACCTGCTGCGCCCCGCTGGAAGACTCGCCGTCGTTGATGGAGTGGTGGAAGAGCGTGGTGTCCTTGCCCACGAGGTCGTAGATCTCGATCGTCTCGCCCTGGGCCACGACCTTGTTCGGGCGGATCGGGTAGTACCCGAAGAACGCGTCCTCGTCGTTGATCACGTACAGCTTGAAGAACTGCGTGCCGCTGTGGACGCGCACGCTGATCCTGGTCTCGGCGACGAGGCCGAGGTGTCCCAGCTCGGCGATGGCGTCCCTGATGCTGCGGGTGTAGCTGACCATGATCTCGTGCATGCGGTCGCGAAGCCGCTTGTCGTCCGCCCCGTCCTCGCGGCGCACGGGTGCGGCCTGCGGCACGGACATGTCCGGGACGAGTATCCGCATGGTGATGCTCGAAGGCGTGAGGCGGCCGACTCGGATCTTGTCGAGCGGCTCCTGAAGCGCGCCGTGCAGGGTCTCGCTGGAGAACCCGGCGAAGTCGATGGTCACGCGATCCTTGGCGAAGGCCTGCTCGACGTACGGCCTCAGGCCCGCCGGCCGCTCGGTCCGGTTGCGGACGTAGACGCCGCTCCCCTTGCGGGAGATGACCAGGCCTTCGTCCTCCAGGTCGCGTAGTGCCCGCTGGATCGTCGCCCGCGCGAACCCGTAAAGCTCCGTCAGTTCCTTGTGCGACGGAAGCTTCTCGCCAGGGGCCAGTCGCCTCGTCCTGATGGCGGCACTGAGGCTGCTGGCCACCTGCTCGTAGGGCGCGCGGTCGTCGTCTGGGTCGAGGGGCTCGGGGACAAAGGTCATGGGTCGATGGTAGGCGACCTCCTTCAAGCAAGACAGCCATGCCAGTCATGTTGTTGACATGGCTAGCCATCTCTTCTACCTTCGAGATGTGACCAACCGGGATAGCCAAGTTGGTCATCTAGCTTCCTGCTGGCATCTCTGAAGGAGAAACCATGCCGTCGTTCAAGGTGGACACGTCGACCGCCGTGGTGTTCGTGGCCACGGCCCCCACGCCGAAGCTCGTGAGCAAGCAGACCGGGGAGCGCGCGATGGACCGGGAGACCGGTGCCGGGCTGTCCACGGTGGGGCTGCTGATCTCGGACGAGGGGGAGGGGAACCTCTACCAGGTGACCGTCCCGGAGACCGGTCTCCCCGAGGGGCTGATGCCGGGCATGCCGGTGTCGGTGGTCGGGCTGAAGGCGCGGGACTGGGAGAACACGTTCAACGGCCAGACCCGGCACGGCATCTCGTTCCGCGCCGTCGCCCTCACGATCGGGGTTTGACCGTGGCTGACCTGACGGCCTTATGGGAAGTCGGTCTCCCTCTGGCTGGTGCCAGTGGCGGACTCGGCTACGCGAAGGTCCGTGCACCGCGTTTGTTCTGGTCCGTGGCCGGTCTGCCCGTGGCTCGTGTGCGGTTCGCGGTGACCTACCGGGCCACGATGGACGTGTGCGGGCTGACGGTCCAGCCGTCCCGCTTGCGGGCGTTCCTCGTGCGCAACGTCGCCCGTCGCAGCGGCGTACAGCCGGTCCCGCCGAAGATCCGCCGGGTGCGGGGCTCCGCGACCGGAATGCGCGTCACCTTGCGATTGCCGGCCGGGCTGGAACCCTCCGACGTGATCGCCGCCTCCGAGCGGCTGCGCCACGCCTGGGGCGTCCACTCCGTCCACGTGGTGGCGACGAAGCCGGGGTTCGTGGAGCTGCGGATGACCGGTTACGACGTCCTTCGGCGGGTGAAGATGCCGCGCCGGCGCCCGTCGGGGCCGATGGTGGTCCCGGTCGCGCTCCGGGAGGACGGCACCGCGTTCGTACGCGACTACCTCAAGGTCCCGCACGCGCTGACGCTCGGCGCCAACCAGTCGGGCAAGTCGATGTACCTGCGCAACCTGATCAAGGAGCTGGCGCGGCTGCGGGTCGCCTTGGTCGGCATCGACTGCAAGCGGGGGGTCGAGCAGCGCCGGTACGCGCCCCGTCTGTCGGCGCTGGCTGTGACGCCGGAGGAGGCATCGGGCCTCCTGGATGCGCTCGTGGGTGAGATGGAAGACCGGTTCGACCTGCTGAGTGCCTACGGGGCGGAAGATCTGTGGGCGCTGCCCGCTGAGATTCGGCCGGTGCCGATCGTCCTGCTCGTGGATGAAGTGGCTGAGCTGTTCCTCGTCGCGGTGAAGAAGGACGAGGAACGCCGGGACCGGATGGTCATGCAGCTGATCCGCCTCGGGCAGATGGCTCGCTCCGCCGGCATCTACCTGGAGATCTGCGGTCAGCGCTTCGGCTCCGAACTCGGCAAGGGCGCCACCACGCTCCGCGCCCAGCTCACCGGCCGCGTGGTCCACCGCGTCAACGACAAGCAGACCGCCGACATGGGCCTGGGCGACATCGCCCCGGACGCGGTCGTGGCCGTGACGACGATCCCGCCCGACAAGCCCGGTGTCGCGGTGGCCGGTGACTCCTCCGGCGGCTGGTCCCGTATTCGCACCCCGGAGCTGACCACCGAGGAAGCTGCCGAGATCTGCGCTCAGTTCGCGCACCTGACCCCGGCTCTTCCGGCTCTCGCCCCGTACCGGCCGGTGATCCCCACCGTGGCGCCGGTGGCCGGGTCCGTTCCGCTGGTGAAGCCGGTCCCCGCGACTGACTGACATTCCCTCTCCCTCCCTCGGTCGGCGCGACCGTCTCGCGCCAGGTCCCTACCCGGCCCATGCCCGAAACCTAAGGGAACCGTCATGACCACCGAGAAGAAGCCCCAAGCCCGGCGCCCGGCCAAGCCCGCTCCGGCCGTCCAAAAGTGCGACACCTGCGCCGGATCGGGAGAGACCGTGACGACCGTCCGGGTCGGCCGCAAGCGCCGGGAGATCGGCGCCACGCAGACCGGACTGTGCCCGGCCCGCCTCGGCACCGGCACCGCGTGACCCGATCCCGAATCCGCTGGTGCCGGAGCACAGCACTCGGCATCGGCCTCCTCGAAAGGAGGTGACCCGTGTCCCGCACTCTCCGCCTCGACGCCGTGCTCGTCCAGGCCGTCATCGCCGGTGCCCTGTCCTTCGCCCACCTGCACGACCTGGCCTCGGCCGCCGGGCAGGACGGCTGGAAGGCCTGGGCCTACCCGGTCAGCGTCGACCTGCTACTGGTCGCCGCCTGGCGCCGGATGCGCACGGACGCGGGCAATCGCGACGCGTGGCTGTGGTTCGCCATCGCCCTCGTGGCGTCGCTCGGCGCCAACATCGCCACCGCCGGACTGCTCGACCTGAACAACGTCCCGCCCTGGCTGCGCATCCTCGTCGCGGGCTGGCCCGCGCTCGCCTTCCTCGGCGGCACGCTCCTCGCCCACGCCCCGGCTCCAACTCCGGTCCCTGAGCCGGAGCCCACGGACGGGCTCCACGTCGAGCCCACCCCGGACGTGACCGTGGACCGGGCGCCGGAACCGGCTGCCGAACTCCCGCCGGCCGATCCCACTCCGCAGGACGCTCCACCTCAGCCCGCCGCCACGGCCGCCGTGACGCCGGTCCCGCCCGCCCTGCTCGACCACGCCCAGAAGATCGCGAACGCCCACCAGGCCCAGACCGGAAACCCGATCGACACCGCGACCCTGCGGAGCCGCCTCGGCGTCTCGCCCGCGCTCGCGGACGCCATCGCCGTCCAACTCACCTGATCAGGAAAGGAGACGGACCCGTGCGTCCGAACCGCTTCCACAACGTCATCCGCATCGGCCCGGTGCGCGTCGGCACCCACTACGACGGCCGGGGCCGCACCCTGCACACCGCCGTGTGCACCGCCCCCGGCTGCGACTTCTCGGCCGACTACCTCACCCGCGCCGCCGCCGAACTCGCCGCCCGCACCCACCGCTGTAACCCGCGCTGACCAGCAAGGAGACCCACGTCATGGACGTACCGCTCTGGCTCGCCCTGATCGTCATCGGCTGCCTCGGCTACAAGCTCGTCCGCCCGCCGCTGTGGCTCGTGGCCGTGATCCTCCTCGGCGGCTACCTCCTCTCCGACAGCCTCCTGGCCTCGGTCATCGACCCGATCACCAAGTAGGGGGACCCGCCATGTTCCGACCGCGCATCCCGGTCAACCCGCTCCCGACCGGCACCCTCACCCCGCTCACCCGGCCCGTCGCCGTCCCCGGCGAGGAGTCCCACGGTCAGGCTTCGCCGACCGCCCGCGACCACCGCGCCCCGGCCTCGGCGGCGCCCGCCCCGGCCCGCGCCACGGTTCGGTTCACCCCCGGCAGCGTGGTCGCCCTGGCCGCCGGCGGTGGCGCCGTCGTCCTCGTCGTTGGTGCGGTCCTCGTCTCGATGCTCCTCGCCGTCGCCATCACCGGTGTTTCGGTCGCCCTGATCGCGGTGGTCCTGCGTCTGCTCGTCAAGGATCTCCAGAAGGGGCGGTGACCGGCGTGGACACGCACGTCATCGCAGCGGGCTTACCGGCCCTCGGCTGGGCCCTCCACGGCGGGATGCTCCTGCGCCGCCTGTCCAGTGCCCGCCGTGACCCCCTGACCGGCCTGCACACCCGCGCCGGATGGACCGTCCGCGCCGAGCACTTGATGTCCAGTCGTCCCGGCGCCCTGGTGCTCCTGATCGACCTGGACGACTTCAAGGCCGTCAACGACACCTACGGCCACGCCGCCGGGGACGCGGTGCTCACCACGACCGCCGACCGCCTGTCCGCCTGGTGCGGGCGCCACGGCATCCCCGCCCGACTCGGCGGAGACGAGTTCGCCGCCATCGTCACCGACCCCGCCCGGACACCCGGCCTCCCCGCCCTCCGGATCTCGCTGGACCAGCCGGTCACGCACAACGGCCGCCCTCTGGCGGTCTCGGCCTCGGTGGGCCACTGCCACCGCGGGGACTTGCCGGTCCCGGGCCTGGCGGACGCGCTCTCCGCCGCAGACTCCGCGATGTACGCGGCCAAGGGCCACGGCAGGCGCAACACACGCTAAGCGGCCCCCGGGGCGGCCTCGGTCGCCAAACTTCCGCCGCCCCGGGCGCCTGAACCCTCCAGATCCAACGGACCCGAAAGGGAGCTTTCATGATGCCCCAGTCCGCCCCGACCACGCCCGTCTGCCGCGACTGCGACGGCTTCGCCACCGCCTCGATCACCACCGGCCTCCGCACCGCCGCCGGTGCCCGCGACATCGTCCGCGTCGACTGCCCGGCCTGCCACGGCCTCGGCCACGCCGCCCCCGCCTCCGCCGTCATCCGGATCGGGAGGTAGCCGTCATGGCCGACCTCACGCCCACCAGCGCCACACCCGGCCTGCACGTCAGCAAGCCCTCCCCGTCGGAACCCGCCACCGCCTCGGCCGTCTGCCACTGCGGCGCCTCGGCCTCCGCCAAGGGCGACACCCAAGTCGGTGCCCTCGTCGCAGGTTGGAACGCCCACCACGGCACCGCCCACGGGGAGTGAGCACGTGACCGACACCGCCACTGCGGCGGGCCTGGACCCGGCCACCCTGAGCGATCTGCTCCGGGTGGCCGGGGCTCCCGGTTTCGACCGCCTGCACGAGCAGATCCGCCGCACCGGAGGGTGCGCCGCCCCCATCCGGCTCAGCGGCGGAACCAAGACCCTCGACTCCGCCACCCGCACCGTGCTCCACAGCTACAACACCGACGCCGAACCCGGCGGCGTCCTCCGCGTCGCCTGCGGCAACCGCCGCGCCTCCCGCTGCCCTGCGTGCGCGTGGACCTACGCCGGAGACACCTACCACCTGATTCGCGCCGGACTCGTCGGCGACCCGGCCAAGGGCACCCCCGAGACGATCCGCGACCACCCCCGCGTCTTCGCCACCCTGACGGCCCCGTCCTTCGGTCCCGTCCATAACCGGCCCGGCACCCGGCCCTGCCGCTGCGGGGTCCGGCACCCCGAGGACGCCGAGGAACTGGGCACGCCGCTCGACCCGGTCACCTACGACTACGCGGGCGCGGTCCTCTGGAACAACCACGCCTCCGAACTGTGGCGCTACTTCACGATCTACCTCCGCCGCGAGATCGCCCATCACGCCGGCTTGACGCAGAAGGCTGCGCGCGAACAGTCCCGCGTCTCCTTCGGCAAGGTCGCCGAGTACCAGAAGCGCGGAGCCGTCCACTTCCACGCCGTCATCCGCTTCGACGGACCGGCCGGCCCTGACACCCCGCCCCCGGCCTGGGCCACCCTCGAACTGCTCACCGACGCGATCCGGGCCGCCGCCGCCCGCGTCAGCATCGTCGTGCCACCCAACCCGGAGCGCGGGTTCGAGCACGACTGGGTGTTGCGGTGGGGCGACCAGCTCGACGTCCAGCCCATCGGCGCCTTCGGGAACGGCGAAGACCTGACCGAACAGGCCGTCGCCTCCTACGTCGCCAAGTACGCCACCAAGGCCGCCGAGACGACTGGCACCGTCGACCACCCGGTGGGGAACAAGGAAGCCCTTGTCCTCCTGGCCGTCCCCGACCACCCCCGGCGCCTCATGGAGGCCTGCATGGACCTCGATGCGGCGTACCCGGACCGGCGCCTGCGGGCCTGGGCCCACATGCTCGGCTTCCGGGGGCACTTCTCCACCAAGTCCCGCCGCTACTCCACCACCCTCGGCGCCTTACGCCAGGTCCGCGCCGACTACCGCGCCGCCCAGCAGTGCGCCGCGCTCGGCCTGCCCGACCCCGACGACCACCCGGAGACCACTCTCCTGGTCATCGCGCACTGGTCCTACGCCGGCCACGGCTCCACCCCCGGCGAATCCTGGCTCGCCGCGAACATCCGCCGAGACATCCAGCAAAACCGTGAGACAGCCCGCGAAGCTCTGCTCGACCAACTCGCCATGGAAGGAGCGGAATCATGACCACCGCCACCACCGAACTGTTGACCGTGCCTGAGGTGATGGAGCGACTCAGGCTCGGGCGTTCGACCGTCTACGACCTCATCCGGTCCAGGCGCCTCGCGTCGATCACCATCGGCCGTGCCCGCCGCATCCCCGCCGATGCCGTCCGGAAGTTCATCGACCACGAGATCGAGGAGGCTGCCTGATGGCCGCCCAGCGCAAGCGCAACCCGAACGGCGCGGGGACCATCACCCAGCGCAAGGACGGGCGGTTCCAGGCTGCCGTCTACGTCCTACAGCCCGACGGCACGCGGGCTCGGAAGTTCGCCTACGGCAAGACCTGGGCCGAGTGCGACGTGAAGCGCCGGGCACTGCTCGACAAGGTGGACCAGGGCGTGCCCGTGCCCACGCGGTCCGCCAAGCTCTCCGAGTGGCTGCCGTACTGGCTCGACAACGTCGTGAAGCCCCACCGCAAGCGCACCACCTTCGCCAAGTACGAGGTGCACGTGCGCCTTTACCTGGTGCCACTGCTGGGCTCGAAGCGCCTGGAGTCCCTGGGGGTCGCGGACGTCCGACGAGTTCTGGCCCAGCTCCAGAAGAAGACCAGCGCCGCGACCGCCAAGGAGTCCCACCGCGTGCTGCGGACCGCGCTCGCCGCAGCTGTCAGGGAAGAGCTGGTGACGCGGAACGTCGCAACGCTGGTCGAGCCGCCCCGGGTCGAAGCCCGAGACCTCTCCCCCTGGAGCCTTCAGGAGACGCTGGACTTCCTTGCCGCCGGCCGCAAAGACCCGCTGTTCGCCGCCTTCGTGCTGGCGATCGCGCTCGGCTTGCGACGCGGCGAGATAGTCGGTCTGCGGTGGGAGAACGTGGATCTCGACAAGCGCGAGATCCGAGTCCGAACCCAGCGGCAGCGCGTCGGGGGCGAAGCCTACGAGGACGACCCCAAGGGCAAGCGACGCCGGCAGACCCTCCCCCTGCCCGGGATCTGTGTCGCTCCCCTGCGGTGGCAGCGAATGAAGCAAGCTGAAGCGCGGGCCAAGGCCGGAGACAACTGGCATGAGACCGGGTACGTGTTCACCACCCGGACCGGACGGCCCATCGAGCCACGGAACGTCTACCGCTCCTTCACCCGCGTGGCCAAAGACGCCGGGCTCCGGGTGATCCGATTGCACGACGCCCGGCACGGAACGGCGACCCTGCTGACGGCCGCCGGCGTGCCGCCCCGGGTCGTGATGGAGATCCTCGGTCACTCGCAGATCGCCGTCACGATGAACGTGTACGCCCACGTCGTCCAGGACACCCAGCGCGAGGCCATTGGCCACATGGACCGCCTGCTGAGGCAGCGTCCCGGCCGTCCCTGACCGCTCCCGTTGATGTCAGATGTAGATGCAGAAGACCCCCCGCCATGATCGGCGGGGGGTCTTCTTGCTGGTGGGCGCGGACGGTTTCGAACCGCCGACATCTGCTTTGTAAGAGCAGCGCTCTACCCCTGAGCTACGCACCCGTGGATGAGTGGACAGCCTACATGGAGGGCGCACCCCCCACGCAAACCCGTGTGCGTGGGGGAGAATGGAGCGGGGCATGGCGGAGGCGGTACGGGAGAGGGATTGTGACGACGGCATCCCGGCGGTGGTTCGGCGGGCGGGACGAGAGTCGGCGGGCGGACGCGCAGGCGGCGAAGGATGCCGCGGCGGCCGCGTTCTACGAGCTGGACACCGCGCAGCGGGATCTGCGGATCTCCATCGAGACCATCGCCGCGGCGGACGGGTCTCCCGCCGGGCGGCAGGCCACCGAGGGGTTCGCCGCGCTCGGGCAGCGCATCGACCAGGTGAGCCGGGTCTACATCGAGGCGGTCGACGCGCACGACCTGGACCGGGTCGACCTGGAGGGCTCGGCCGCCGCGCAGGCGCGGGAGCAGCTGACCCGGGCGCGGGAGGAGCTGGTACGGGTCAAGGGAGAGCTGGAGCGGTTCGCGCAGGGGCTGCAGCCGTTGCTGGACAAGGCGGAGACGCAGCTGGCGCGGGTCGCGCCGGCGCGGGAGCGGGCGAAGGCGGCGCTGCTGGCGGCGAGTGAGGCGCTGGACGCCGTACGGGCCAGGGGGATGCGGGCGGACGATCTGGCGGCGCGCCTGGCCGTGCTGGGTCCGGAGCTGACGAAGCTGAACCAGGGGGCGGCGCGGCACGGGGTCCAGGCGACGGTGCAGCGCGCGGACCGGATCCTGCGGGACGCCGAGACGGTGCGGGCCGAGGCGGCGCGGCTGCCGGAGCGGGCGGCGGAGATCGACCGGCGGCTGGTGAGCCTGCGGACCCGGGCGCAGGCGCTGCGCAACCGGGCGGACCGGGTGGATCCGGTGCTCAGCGAGCTGAGGCGCCGGTTCAGTGCGGCGTGCTGGCAGGACCTCCAGCATGTCCCCGAGCAGGCGATGCGGGATGTCGCGCGGGCCGAGGACCGGATCGGGGAGGCCGGCCGGGCGCGGGAGGAACAGCGCTGGGCCGATGTAGGAACGTTGCTGGAAGAGGTACGGGCCTCGCTCGACGCGACCGACGAGGCGGTGTCGGCCGCGCAGGACCGGCTCACGCGGCTGGAGGCGGTGGCGCGGGATCCGAAGGCGGAGGTGGAGCGGACGCGCTTCGCGATCCGGGACGCGCAGCGGCTGGCGATGGCGGGCCGGAGCGTGCCCGATCCGCGGCACGCGCGCCCGCTGGACGAGTCGGTGGCGCGGGTGGAGCGGGCCCTGGCCGGGCTGGAGGGGCGGCATCCGGACTACTGGGCGTTCCTGCTGGAGATGGAGGACGTACGGATGGCCGTGGCGGCCGTGGTCAACGCGATCCGCAGCGAGCGCGGGCACCACGCCTGACGTCCTGGCGTGCGGTTGTCCCGGGGCGCGGGGCGGCGGATGCTGGAGGGCGGGGGGACGGAGCAGAGGAGGGCACCATGGGTCCCGCCCACGCGACCCGAACGTCCCACGCGACCAGCAAGTCCCATAAGGTCACCGCACCGCCACCCCCGGCGCCCCGCCCCTCGTACGCCCCCCACGCGGCCTACGGGTGCCACGAGGCGCACGAGCACTACGCGCCCTACGTGGCCCACGAGCCGTACGGGACGACGGCCGCGCCGCCCGAGGGTTCCCACCTGATCCGGCGCCTGCTGCATCCCGTCAACGCCCGCCTCGACGAGCACCTGCCCGCCGACCACAAGCTCAGCACGGTCTACCAGGTCGGCGCCGGCCTGATGGGCCTGCTGCTGGTCGCCTTCGGGATCCTCGGGCTGATCCACCGCATCGGGTTCTTCGACACCGGCGGCGACACGGTGCTCGCGCTCAACACCAACGGCGCCCTCAGCGTGCTGTCGATCTGCATCGGCGCCCTGCTCTTCGCCGGCATGGTGATCGGCGGGACCTTCGCCTCCACCCTCAACATCGTGCTCGGTGTGCTCTTCATCATCAGCGGCTTCGTGAACCTGGCCCTGCTCGACACCGGCCTGAACTTCCTCGCCTTCCACATGCCGAACGTGCTGTTCAGCTTCGTCGTCGGCGTGATGCTCATGTGGTTCGGGATGTACGGGCGGGTCGGCAGCGCCCTGCCCCACGACAATCCGTACTGGCGCGCCCGCCACCCCGAGCAGGCGGCCCGCGAACAGCGCGTCCGCCGGGAGGCCGGCGCGCCCCGGGGCCGCCGGCAGTACACCTAGATCCGGCCGCCGCCCCCGGCCCGCCCGCTTCCCGGGGGGCGGTGGGCTGCGTAGCCTGTGCGCATGCCTCGTTACGAATACCGCTGCCGGACCTGCGACGACACCTTCGAGCTCAGCCGCCCGATGGCCGAGTCGTCCGCCCCCGCCGACTGCCCGGCCGGCCACGCCGACACCGTCAAGCTCCTCTCCGCCGTTGCCGTGGGCGGCAGCAGCGGCCCCGCACCCGCCATGAGCGCGGGCGCGGGCGCGGGCGGCGGGGGCTGCTGCGGCGGCGGCGCCTGCGGCTGAACTGAGAGGCGGGGCGGGCCGGGCGTCAGCGCTTGCGCGACAGGGTGATCCCGTCCGAGATCGCCAGCAGGACCGATTCCATGCGGGTGTCCGCCGCGACGTGCTCGTTGAACGCGCGGACGCTCGCCCCCCGGCTCTCCGGCGACCCGTCCAGCACCGAGCCGTGGAAGAGCGTGTTGTCCGTGACGATCAGCCCGCCCGGCCGCAGCCTCGGCACGAGTTCCTCCCAGTAGAGAATCTGGTTCTCCTTGTCCGCGTCCACGTACGCGAGGTCGATGTGCGGCTCCGCCGGCATCGCGCGCAGCGTGTCCAGGGCCGGGGCGATGCGCAGGTCGATGCGGTCGGCGACGCCCGCCGCCTCCCACGCCTCGCGCCCGTAGCGCGTCCACTCCTGGGACACGTCGCAGGCGATGAGGCGGCCGTCGGCGGGCAGGGCCTGGGCCATGGACAGGGCGGAGAAGCCGGTGAAGGTGCCGACCTCCACGATGTGGCGGGCGCCGGTCAGCCGGACCAGGAAGGCCAGCAGCGGCCCCTGTTCCTCGGCCGACTGCATTCCGGCCTTGTCCGGGAACTTTTCCCAGGTGGTCGCGATCAGCCGCCGCTGGACCTCGTCCAGCGGGGGGTTGTGCGCGAGGACGTAGGCGTAGAGCTCATCGGTGATCTTGGTGCTGTTGCCCTTGGTCATGCGCTCAGTGTGGCAACCGCCCCGCCCAGTTCGCGGATGATCCGCTCACCGGCGAGTACGCCGACCTCGCCGAGGGCCGTCACCGTCGGCGCCGTCCAGCCCGCGTCGGCCAGCTCGCCGTGACCCGGCCGCCAGCCCCGGTCCGCCGCCAGCAGCAGGTCGGCGTCGAGCAGGGAGTCGCCGGCCGCCAGGGTGTGCGTGGCGCCGGTGCGCCGGGCCACCTCCCGCATGGCCGCGCTCTTGGTCAGCGGACGCGGGACGGCGTAGATCTTGCGGCCCTGGAGGGAGACCGTCCAGCCGCGCGGCGCCGCCCACTCCTCCAGCTCCTTCAGCCACTCGTCGGGGACCAGCGCGCGTTCGACGACGAGGTACGCGAACAGGTCCTCGGCCAGCCGCGCCTTGCGCAGCCACGCCGGGTCCGCCACGGACAGCAGGTGCGCGTGCACCTCCTCCAGGGGGGCGCACTCCCGCGCGAGCCGGGTGGCGACCGCGCGCCGCCAGTCCCGGTCGGGGACCCCGTCCACCAGCAGCTGGCCGCCGTTGGCGCAGATCGCGTACGGGGCGGGGCGGCCGGGGAAGCGGATCCGCTGGTACTGCTTGCGGGTACGGGTGGTGGTGGGGACGAAGACCGCCGACGGGTCGGCGCTCAGCAGGGCCAGCAGCCCGGCCGCCGTCTCCGTCATGTACGACAGCGGCCTGCTCTCGTGCACCTCGACGCACAGCAGCCGCGGGGCCTGTGGGTCGGGCATGGTCAGGGCGAGGGCGGCCGCCGAGTAGATGAGGGTGCGGTCGAGGTCACTGGCTACGAGGACGGTCACTTGGCGGCCACGGCCTTTCCGTCGGCGCCCGTGGCGCCGCGCGTGTATCGGGGGTGGATGAGTCCCACGCACGTGTAGGGCAGCCCGTCGACCTCCTCGACCGGCACCCCCCGCTGCTCCGCGAGCAGGCGTACGTGGTCCAGGTCGGAGCCGGCCCCGCGCTGGGCCAGGATCTTCCACGGGACGCGGCGCAACAGCACCCGGGTGGTCTCGCCGACGCCGGGCTTGACCAGGTTCACGTCGTGGATCCCGTACTCCTCGCTGATCCGCTCGACCGCCGCCCAGCCCACCCAGGTGGGGGCCCGGTCGGCCGCGAGCAGTTCCTTGACCTCTTCGTCCACGGCGTCGGCGACGGCGTCGAAGTGCGCGGCGACGGCGTCGACGAAGCCGGTGGAGACGTCGGCCCCGGCGAGTTCACGGTAGAACTTCGCGCCGTGGAAGTCGTCGGGTCCGACCAGGTCCGACCTGAGCACCGTACGCGAGACCAGCCCGGAGACCGTGGAGTTCAGGCAGGCGGAGGGGATCAGGAAGTCCTCACGGGTGCCGTACGTACGCACGCACGAGCCCGGGTCGGCGAGGACGACGATCTCCGGATCGAAGCCCTCGAAGGTGGAGAGGGCTTCGCGCAGCTCGCGCGTGATGGCGCCCTTGCCGGTCCAGCCGTCGACGAAGACGACGTCGGCCGGGTCGTGGTGGGCGGCCAGCCAGCGCAGCGCGTTGGCGTCGATGCCGCGGCCGCGCACGATGGAGACGGCGTAGTGCGGCAGGTCCAGGCCGTGCCGGGCGCGGGCCCAGCGGCGCATCAGTACCCCGACGGGCGTCCCGGCGCGGGCCAGGGAGACCAGGACGGGGGCCGGGGAGCGCTCGGCGAGCACCGTCTCGGTGACGGTGCCGACCGCGCGCGCGATCCGGGCGGCGGAGGCGGCCAGGGCGCTGCGGTAGAGCTCCTGGTAGGCCGCGGAGGGCTGGTACTCGACCGGCAGGGACTCGGCGTAGTGGGCGCCGCCCGCCTGGATGGCCTCCTCGCGCTCCTCGGTGGGGGCCTCCAGCTCGACGCCGGAGAGGTCCTGGAGCAGCCAGCCGACGTCCTCGGGGGCGTACGAGGAGAAGGCCGGTCCGCGCAGCGGCTCGGCCAGGGCGGGCTCGGACATGGTCGGCTCCTGCCGGTGGGGGGTGTGCGGGGCTGCGTACGCGGGGACGTACGAGGGGATGACGGCCAGCAGGACCCGGCCGGTGTGCGGGGCGAGCGCGGCGAGCAGTCCCGTACGCAGTGCGGGGGCGTCCCCGGCGGAGTCCACGACGGCGACGACGGCGTCGAAGCCGGCGCCCGCGACGTTGTAGGCGTACCGGTCACCGGGCCCGTCGGCCGGGGCGTCGTGGGCGGGGAAGACCAGGCGGGTGCGGATGGCGTAGCCGGGGTCGTCGACGGCGAGCACGGGCGAGCGGGTCGTGGTGGAGAAGCGCACCTCGGCGGCGGCGCCGGACTCCTCCAGGGCCAGCGCGAGGCGCAGCGGCGCGTACATCAGCTCCTCGTTGCCGAGTACGAGGACCCGCCCGGGCGCCCCGCCCAGCGCGGCCCCGACCTGCCGGGCGAGGAGCGGAAGCTTCGCCTCCAGCAGCTCGCGGTGCGCCCGGGTGAACCCGTGCCGGCCCCCGTCGGGCACGCCGGCGGGCCAGTCGAGCGGAACCCGGGTGACCGGGGCCGCCGCGGCGGGGGCCGGGGCCGCAGCCGGGGCGGGCGGCTTCGCCTCGTACTCCTCCACCAGCGCCTGCCCCCTGGCCAGGACCCCCTCCGGGAGGGAGACCGTGCCGGAGGCGAGGGCGATCAGGTCGACGCGGGCGCCGAGCCCGGCGGCGAAGGCGGTCAGCCGGTCGCGGTCGGCGGGGGCGCGCATGTCGACGAGGGCGACGACCACGTAGTGGCCGCGCGGGTGGCGGGCGTGCAGGTCGCGGATGGTGTTCAGGACCGTGTTGCCGGTGGAGAACTCGTCGTCCACCAGGACCAGCGGCCCGCTGCCCGCCAGCAGCCGGGGGTCCTCCGGCAGCAGCAGGTGCGAGGTGGCGTGCGAATGGGCCTCCTCGAAGCCGCCCGCGGGCTCCACCCCCGGCACGGGCCGGCGCGTGGAGTGCAGGTAGGGGGCGGTGCCCAGGCCGTCGGCGACGCAGTGGCCGAGGCCGGTCGCGGTCTCGGCGTACCCGAGGACCACCGCGGTGGCGGCCGCCTCCTCGCCGAGCAGGGCCCGCACCCGCTCCCCCAGGCCGTACCCGGCGGCGTGGACCACGGCCGGGGACCGCGGGACGTGCTTGCCCAGCACCTGGGAGACCAGCAGGTGGGCCCGCCTGGGGTTGCGCCGCAGGGCCAGCCCGAGCAGGGAGCGCAGCCGTGGCGCCGCCGGGTCACCGCCCTCCTGCAGGCCGACACCCAGCCGGTCCGCGACCCAGTCTCCCGACCACACCTCGTCGATCGTCTTCCCCTTCACCCTCGGCTTGTCCGCCGTCTCTTCCATCGTCTGCTTCCGGTTCTCCACCGGCATCGTCTGCTTCCGGTTCTCCACCGGCCGCCTCAGACCTGGACCTGGAGCCCGGCCGTGAGCAGGTCGACGAAGCCGACCTCTTCCCTCGCCACGCCGAAGACCTCGGCGCGCAGCATGGTGCGCTCGGCCCAGGCCCGGTGGGGCTTCACCTCGTTCATCTTGTTCGTGTAGGCGGAACGCATGACCCCGCCGCCGCCGCATTCGGGGCGCAGGATGTCCTGGGCGTCGCTGTACTCCTCGTGGGAGACCACCGACAGGGCGTGCACCGGGGTGACGTGCGCCGGGTGGATGCAGGTCTTGCCCAGCAGCCCGTTGGCCCGGTCGAGCTCGATCTCGCGGAGCAGTCCGTCCAGGTCGTGCTCGATCAGGGCGGTGCGCAGCTCCTCCACGCCCTCCGCCAGGAAGGGGCTGCGGCGCAGCTGGGGCTTGAAGAGGCGCTGCTGGCTGCGGAAGTACTCCCACACCGGGCCGGTCACGGTGAAGCCGGTGCCGTCGGCGCGGCTGAGGACGTTGACCACGTCGGCGATGACTCCGGCCACGATCTGGACGTCGTAAGCGGTCATGTCGGGGGTGCGGCGCAGGCCGTACACGGAGCAGAAGTCGGTGACGCCGAGCCGCAGGGCAAGCACCCGCTCGCGGTAGCGGTCCACGGTGCGCGCGATGCCGGCGAGGGCCTCGACGCGGGTCTCCAGGTGGAGGAGGTCGGGGGTCTCCAGGACGGGCATGGCATACAGCCGGGCCAGTCCGGAGGCGGCCTCGGCGTCGGCCACGGCGTCCAGGAAGGCCGTTCCGCGGCGTTCGGTGAACTTCGGGAGTACGAATCCGGCCAGGTGCCGGACCGGCCCGCCGAGCCGGCGCACCAGGTCGGGTATCTGCTCGGGGGTGCGCACGCGGATGAAGAGGAGCGGCAGCCCGTCGGTGCCCGCCGGGTCGGCGTCGAGGGCGGCGAACTGCCGGACGAGGTTGTCCTCGCCGCCCAGGACGTCGGAGTCGCTGATGGAATCCTCCAGGCAGAGGACCATGGAGACGACTCCGCGGGCCGCCTGCTTGCGGATGTCGGCGGCCAGGTGGGGCCGGGTGGCCGGGCTGTAGAGGGTCGCCCCGAGCGCGGCGGCGAGCGTCCGGGCGGGGGAGGCGAGGGAGAACTCCGCCGGTTCCTGGTGGAAGAGGTCCTTGCGGACGGTGGGCGATATGTGCCCGAAGTGACGCATGTGCTTCCCCCGTACTGCCTCGGCGGCCCAACTGGCGTGGCCGGTAATAGTACGTACGAACAGGAGTCAAGAGTTCCTCAAACACATGAAGTTCCGGTAACCCTGTTGCACCATGCCCCCGCCCCCGCGTTTCGTACAAGGCCCTCCGGGGGGCCGCATTGTCCCGGTCCCGTCCGGGAGGGCAGGATGACGGGCATGACGCACGCGATGCAGAAGGGCTCGAACATCCCGGTGGCCGCCGTGGCGGTCCGGGCGGTGCTGCGCTGGACCACCGGTACCGAGGTGCCGGACGTGGACGCCTCCGCGCTGCTCGTGGGCGCGGACGGGCGCGTGCGCTCGGACGAGGACTTCGTGTTCTACAACCAGCCCCGGCACCCCTCGGGCGCGGTCTGGCGGCTGGGCAAGAAGCAGCTGGGCGACGGGATCACCGACGCGGTCCAGGCGGACCTGCGCGCGGTCACCCCGGCGGTGGACCGGATCCTGGTGGTGGCCTCCGCCGAGGACGTGCCCTTCCGGCGGGTCCGGGACCTGCGGATCCTGCTCTACGACGCCACTCCGGGTGGCGGCCCCGAGCCGCTGGCCTACTTCGACGTGCGCCCCGAGACCGGCGCCGAGACGGCCCTGATCTGCGGGGAGCTGTACCGCAGGGGCGAGGGGTGGAAGTTCCGCGCGCTGGGCGAGGGCTACTCCGACGGGCTGGTGGGGCTGGCCACCGACCACGGGATCTCCGTCGACGAGAACGCCCCCGAGGCCGCTCCCGGAAACGGCTCCGAGCCCGCCGCCTCCTCCGGCCCGGGGGGCGGCCCCACCGACGAGCGGACCGCCGCCGTGCGCCCGCCCGTACCGGCGCCGTCGCCCGCCCCGCCCACCCAGGCCCCGCCGGCCGTCGAGCCGGCGTACGGGTACCCGCAGCCGGTGTCCCCGGCCCCGGTGCCCGCCACGGTGCCGGCCCCGGGCGGGGACCCGTCGTTCCGGCTCCCGGTGCAGGGCCCGCAGTTCATCCGCCGCTGAGCCGCAGCCGCCGGGCCGCAGCCGCCCGGCCCGCCTCGGGAGGCTCCGGTCAGGCCTTGGTGCTCTTGTAGCCCCGGCCCCACTGGAGCCCCCACCCGTACAGCCGGTCCAGCTCGGCCTGGAACCCGTAGACGAACTTCACCTCGCGGCGCACGATCAGCTCGCCCTTGACGTTCGCCAGCGAGACCACGGCGCAGGAGCGGGCCTGCGGGTGCCGTTCGTCCAGCGGGATCTCGATCCTCGGCCCGGCGGTCGGGTAGAGGGTGACCATGGCGTGGGTCCGGTCGAAGGCCGGCGTCTGGTCGTAGATGTAGACGAAGACGAGCATCCGCTTGATCTCGTCGGCGTGGTCCAGGTTGATGTACAGCGTCTCCCCGGAGCCCGAGCCGAAGCGGTCGTCCCCGCTGAGCTTGACGTACGGCGGGTCGTTGAGGTCGCCCAGCAGGTTGCCCAGGGGCTGTACGGCGCCCCGGGTGCCGTCGGTCAGCTCGTAGAGGCAGCCCATGTCCAGGTCGACGTTGACCATGCCCTGGGTGTGCGCCTGCACCATGTCGGGTTTGAAGAGTTTGAACGGGTGCCGCAGCAGCTGCCCGCTCCCCCCGGCCGCGCGGCCGCCGATGTCGGAGGTGCGCATGCGCCAGGAGAGGTTCACGCGCAGATTGCCGTGCACCGCCTGCTGCCGGGTGAGGGACAGCGTCGGCTGCCGCCTGGTCAGCTCGATCGCGTTCGAGGACGCCTGTCCCGAGTCGAACCCCATGGCGCGCGCGCCCCGGATCCCGTCGAAGAACCCCATGTCCCAACCCCCCAGGTCGGTCGCTTGACGTGCGGAGGGGCGGCCACGCGGTCCGGTGGGTCCGCGCGGCCGCCCCGTCAGAACCGAAACGGTTCTGTGAAAGCGTTCCGCAATCAGGGCCGGGTCACACCCCCGCCCCGACCTCCGCCTGTTCTCCGCCACCGCCGCCCGCCGCCGCGAGGCGGTTGTTGCGGCGGACCGAGGACCAGAAGGACCAGGCGATCAGCACGACGCCGACGAGGCCGGTGATGATCTCGTTGATCTCGTACTGGATGGTGACGAGCAGGATCACGGCGAGCGCGCCGATGGCGTAGTGCGCGCCGTGCTCCAGGTAGACGTAGTCGTCGAGGGTGCCCTGGCGGACCAGGTAGACCGTGAGCGACCGGACGTACATGGCACCGATGCCGAGGCCGAGGGCCATGAGCACGATGTCGTTGGTGATGGCGAAGGCGCCGATGACCCCGTCGAAGGAGAAGGAGGCGTCGAGGACTTCCAGGTAGAGGAACATGAAGAAGGCGGCCTTGCCGGCCATGACGACCGCCGAGACGGGCTTGCCGGTCTTCTTGGCCTCTTCCTCCGCCTCGTGCTCGGCTTCCTCCTCTTCCTCCAGCTTGTTCTCGAAGTAGCCGGAGAGGCCGCCGACGATCATGTAGGTGATCAGGCCGAGGATGCCGGAGACCAGGACGGTCTGCGCCTTGTCCACGTGGACGCCGCCGTGCTGGTGCGCGTGGGCGGCGAAGGTCATCGAGGTGATGACGAGGACGATCAGGGCGATGCACGCGGACAGCATGTCGATCTTGCCGAGCTTGGCGAGGGGACGCTCCAGCCAGGCGAGCCACTTGATGTCGCGGTCCTCGAAGATGAAGTCGAGGAAGATCATCAGCAGGAACATGCCGCCGAAGGCCGCGATGGACGGGTGGGCGTCCGTGACCAGCTGCTGGTACATGTCCTTGTCGTTCATGGCGAGATCGACGGCCTCGATCGGCCCGATCTTCGCACTGATCGCCACGATGACGACGGGAAAGACCAGGCGCATGCCGAAGACCGCGATGAGCACGCCGACGGTGAGGAAGATCTTCTGCCAGAAGGCGCTCATCTTCTTCAGGATTCCGGCGTTGACCACCGCATTGTCGAAGGAGAGCGAGATCTCCAGGACCGACAGGATCGCCACGACCCCAAAAGCGGGCCATCCCCCGTACAACACCGCAGCGGCTAGACCGAGCGCAGTGATTGCGAACGACCAGCCGAAGGTTTTGAGAAGCACTGGCACCCCATCGTCTTGTACGGCTTTACGAAACGTTGACCCCGAAGTCTAGAGCGATGCCCCGCAGCCCCGACGCGTACCCCTGTCCCACCGCACGGAACTTCCATTCCCCGCCGTACCGGTAGACCTCGCCGAAGATCATCGCCGTCTCGCTGGAGGCGTCCTCGGTCAGGTCGTAGCGGGCGAGTTCCTGGTCGTCCGCCATGTTCACCACGCGGATGAAGGCGTTGCTCACCTGGCCGAAGCTCTGCCGGCGGCTGTCCGCGTCGTGGATCGAGACCGGGAAGACGATCTTGTCGACCTGCGGCGGGACCTTGGTGAGGTCGATGATGATCGACTCGTCGTCGCCTTCACCCTCGCCGGTGAGGTTGTCCCCGGTGTGTTCGACGGAGCCCTCGGGGCTCTTGAGGTTGTTGTAGAAGACGAAGTACTCGTCCCCGAGCACACGGCCGCTGTTGCACAGCAGCGCGCTGGCGTCGAGGTCGAAGTCCGCCCCCGTGGTCGAGCGCGCGTCCCATCCGAGTCCGACCAGAACCCGGGTGAGGTTCGGTACGGCCTTGGACAGGGAGACGTTGCCCCCCTTGGCAAGTGTGACGCCCATGATGTGGTCCTCCCCGGACGACGTGGTGATGGTGGCACGGCCACCGGCCATGGTGGCAAAGCCGGACCGGCGCCGTACACACAGGTGCACGGCGCCGGTCGGACGGACTGCTCTCGGACGCGGACGTCGGCTCAGACGTTGACGCCGAAGTCCTGCGCGATGCCGCGCAGGCCCGAGGCGTAGCCCTGGCCGATCGCGCGGAACTTCCACTCCGCGCCGTTGCGGTACAGCTCACCGAAGACCATGGCGGTCTCGGTCGAGGCGTCCTCGGAGAGGTCGTAGCGGGCGAGCTCGCTGTTGTCGGCCTGGTTCACGACGCGGATGTAGGCGTTGCGGACCTGGCCGAAGCTCTGCTGGCGGCTCTCGGCCTCGTAGATCGAGACGGGGAAGACGATCTTGGCGACATCGGCGGGGACGCCGGCCAGGTTGACCTTGATGGCCTCGTCGTCGCCCTCGCCCTCACCGGTGGTGTTGTCGCCGGTGTGCTCGACCGAGCCGTCCGGGCTCTTCAGGTTGTTGAAGAACACGAAGTTCGAGTCGTTGGCGACCTTGCCCTGGTCGTTGGTCAGGATCGCGCTGGCGTCGAGGTCGAAGTCGACGCCGGTGGTGGTGCGAGCGTCCCAGCCCAGACCGACGATGACCGCCGTCAGGTTAGGCGCGGCCTTGGTCAGCGAGACGTTGCCGCCCTTGCTGAGGCTGACTCCCACGGGTCCTCCATAGATATGTGTGTGGGGCGGAGCCCCGTCGTGCGGTTGCTACCTGGATCAACGTTCCGATCCTAGTGACGGGTTCCCGCCCGCAGGCGGTTTTACCGCGACGGATGCGCCCGGGGATGCCCCGGGACGCACCCCGGACCCTCAGAGGCTGTCGAGGGCCTTGATGTACTCGTTCAGGTCACGTGCGTCGGGCAGCCCGTTGACGACGGTCCAGCGCACGACGCCTTCCTTGTCGATGACGAAGGTGCCGCGCACCGCGCAGCCCTTGTCCTCGTCGAAGACCCCGTAGGCGCGGGAGGTCTCGCCGTGCGGCCAGAAGTCGGACAGCAGCGGGTACTCCAGGCCCTCCTGCTCGGCGAAGACCCGCAGGGTCGGCACCGAGTCGTTGGAGACGGCCAGCAGCTGCACGTCGTCGTTCTGGAAGCGGGGCAGCTGGTCGCGCAGCTCGCACAGCTCTCCGGTGCACACGCCGGTGAAGGCGAACGGGTAGAAGAGGAGCACCACGGCCTTCTCCCCCCGGTAGTCGGAGAGCCGCACGGTGGCGCCGTGGTTGTCCTTGAGCTCGAAGTCCGGGGCCTTGTTTCCGACCTCGATCGCCATGTTTCGCGTCCCTTCGTTCCTGCGTCGCCGTACGGGGCTGTTCGGGTGAGCCCAGCCTAGGCCGTCTCTTCCGGATCTTGCCTGACCCGCGCCGCCCGGCACCGCACCTCGCCGCGTTGTCGAGGCACCCGAGGACGTCCAGTAATCGGGAGCCTCTCCGCCTTGCGATGCACGGCACCTGGGGGCACCTCCCAGCGGTAGCTGGGGGAGACGCGGGCTTAACCGGCAAGATCCGAAAGAGACGGCCTAGCGGCACCCCGTCGCGGAACGCGCACACCCCGCCGACCGCGGGTGGTCCGGGTCGGCGGGGTGTGCGTCCGCTGGGCTGCGGGGGTACGGCTCAGCGCTTGGCCTTGGCGGCCTTCGGCGTCACCAGCTTGGTGGAGGTCCACTCCTTGCCGACGGGCAGGCCCTTGGCGAGGGAGAGGCCGGCCGTCTCGGCCGCCTCGCTGATGTCGCTGGCCTCGACGTAGCCGTCACGGCCCGTCTTGGGGGTCAGCAGCAGGATCAGTGCGCCGTCCTCGACCAGCTCGGTCGCATCGACCAGGGCGTCCGTCAGATCGCCGTCCTCGTCGCGGAACCACAACAGCACCGCGTCGGCGACGTCGTCGTAGTCCTCGTCGGCGAGCTCGCTGACGAGCTTCTCGACGGCGTCACGGAATTCCTGATCGACGTCGTCGTCGTAGCCGATCTCCTGGACCACCTGTTCGGACTGGAAACCCAGCCGGGCGGCCAGGCTCTCCGCGTGGTCCGCGGTCGCGCTCACGGGGTGCCTCCTGCTCATGTTCGGTGAATGTCTTTCGGCGGCGCGCGTACGCGCAGCATTGGGCGTAGTCCACACGGGCGCGGCGGATCGCGCAAGTACCCGGCCGCCGGGACCGTCGAAACGGTGACGATTGCGGCCGTCTCGCCGCAACTTTCAGGCTTCCCCGGTGTACCACCCGTGATTCATCCCACACCATTCCAGCTCATTCGGCATCGCATGAGGACTTTCCTACCTGTTTGAGGGACGAACGGCCTTACGAAACCACTGATCGTCCGGGGCGTAAGGTTGCGATTCGACCCGGCCCCCGGTCCGGCCGGGCGGCGGCTCCTTCCCGCTCCACGTGTTACCCAGTGGTAGAGGTGAAGATTTCGGCCGGGCGTAAGACCATGGGAGGCGGCGACCCAAGGCACGACTCCCCCGACAGCGAAGGAACAGCGTGGCTTCCGCATCCGATCGCAATCCGATCATCATTGGCGGCCTTCCGAGCCAGGTCCCGGACTTCGATCCGGAGGAGACGCAGGAGTGGCTCGACTCCCTGGACGCCGCGATCGACGAGCGGGGCCGCGAGCGGGCCCGCTACCTGATGCTGCGCCTGATCGAGCGGGCCCGCGAGAAGCGCGTGGCCGTGCCCGAGATGCGCAGCACGGACTACGTCAACACCATCGCCACCAAGGACGAGCCGTTCTTCCCCGGCAACGAGGAGATCGAGCGCAAGGTCCTGAACGCCACCCGCTGGAACGCGGCCGTCATGGTCTCGCGCGCCCAGCGCCCCGGCATCGGCGTCGGCGGCCACATCGCGACCTTCGCCTCCTCCGCCTCCCTCTACGACGTGGGCTTCAACCACTTCTTCCGGGGCAAGGACGAGGGCGACGGCGGCGACCAGATCTTCTTCCAGGGGCACGCCTCCCCCGGCATCTACGCCCGCGCCTACCTCCTGGACCGGCTCTCCGAGCAGCAGCTCGACGCGTTCCGGCAGGAGAAGTCGAAGGCTCCGTACGGGCTCTCCAGCTACCCGCACCCGCGGCTGATGCCGGACTTCTGGGAGTTCCCGACCGTCTCGATGGGCCTCGGCCCGCTCGGCGCGATCTACCAGGCCCGGATGAACCGGTACATGGAGGCGCGCGGGATCGCCGACACCTCGAAGTCACACGTGTGGGCGTACCTCGGCGACGGCGAGATGGACGAGCCGGAGTCGCTCGGCCAGCTGTCCATCGCCGCCCGTGAGGGCCTGGACAACCTGACCTTCGTCGTCAACTGCAACCTCCAGCGCCTCGACGGCCCGGTGCGCGGCAACGGCAAGATCATCCAGGAGCTGGAGTCGATCTTCCGGGGCGCCGGCTGGAACGTCATCAAGCTGATCTGGGACCGCTCCTGGGACCCGCTGCTGGCCCAGGACCGCGACGGCATCCTGGTCAACAAGATGAACTCCACCCCCGACGGGCAGTTCCAGACGTACGCCACCGAGTCCGGCGCGTACATCCGCGAGCACTTCTTCGGCGGCGACCAGCGGCTGCGCGCGATGGTCGAGAACATGACGGACCAGCAGATCCAGCACCTCGGGCGCGGCGGCCACGACCACAAGAAGGTCTACGCGGCGTACGCGGCGGCCAAGGCCCACAAGGGCCAGCCGACGGTGATCCTGGCGCAGACGGTCAAGGGCTGGACGCTCGGTCCGAACTTCGAGGGCCGCAACGCCACGCACCAGATGAAGAAGCTGACGGTCGACGACCTCAAGCGCTTCCGCGACCGCCTGCACATCCCGATCACGGACGCGCAGCTGGAGAGCGGCGCCCCGCCGTACTACCACCCGGGCCGCAACTCGCCCGAGATCCAGTACATGCACGACCAGCGCAACGCCCACGGCGGTTACGTGCCGACCCGCGTGGTGCGCGCCAAGCCGCTGCAGCTGCCGGGCGACACGGCGTACGCGGCCGCGAAGAAGGGCTCGGGCCAGCAGTCGATCGCCACCACGATGGCCTTCGTCCGCATCCTGAAGGACCTGATGCGGGACAAGGAGATCGGCAAGCGGTTCGTGCTGATCGCGCCGGACGAGTACCGCACCTTCGGCATGGACGCCTTCTTCCCGAGCGCCAAGATCTACAACCCGCTGGGCCAGCAGTACGAGGCGGTCGACCGCGAGCTGCTGCTCGCGTACAAGGAGTCCCCGACCGGGCAGATGCTGCACGACGGCATCTCGGAGGCGGGCTGCACGGCTTCGCTGATCGCCGCGGGTTCGGCGTACGCGACGCACGGCGAGCCGCTGATCCCGGTCTACGTCTTTTACTCGATGTTCGGTTTCCAGCGCACCGGTGACCAGTTCTGGCAGATGGCCGACCAGCTGGCGCGCGGTTTCGTCCTCGGCGCGACCGCCGGCCGGACCACCCTGACGGGTGAGGGCCTCCAGCACGCCGACGGTCACTCCCAGCTGCTGGCGTCGACCAACCCGGGCTGTGTGGCGTACGACCCGGCCTACGGCTACGAGATCGCGCACATCGTCAAGGACGGTCTGCGGCGGATGTACGGTCCGGACGCCGAGGACGTCTTCTACTACCTGACGGTCTACAACGAGCCGATCCAGCACCCGGCCGAGCCGGCCGACGTGGACGTGGAGGGCATCCTGAGCGGCATCCACCGTGTCTCGCGGGGCACGGAGGGCGCCATCGGGGCGCAGATCCTCGCCTCGGGCGTGGCGGTGCCGTGGGCGCTGGAGGCGCAGCGGATCCTGGCGGCCGACTGGAACGTGAAGGCGGACGTCTGGTCGGCGACCTCCTGGAACGAGCTGCGCCGCGAGGCCGTCGAGACCGACCGGTACAACCTGCTCCACCCGGAGGAGGAGCAGCGCGTCCCGTACGTGACCCGGAAGCTGTCGGGTGCGGAGGGGCCGTTCGTGGCGGTCTCCGACTGGATGCGTTCGGTGCCGGACCAGATCGCGCGCTGGGTGCCGGGGGCGTACACCTCGCTGGGCGCGGACGGCTTCGGCTTCGCCGACACGCGCGGCGCGGCGCGGCGCTTCTTCCACATCGACGCGCAGTCGGTGGTCCTGGCGACGCTGACCGAGCTGGCCCGTGAGGGCAGGATCGACCGCTCGGTGCTGAAGCAGGCGATCGACCGGTACCAGCTGCTGGACGTCGCGGCGGCCGACCCGGGCGCCGCGGGCGGCGACGCGTAGGCAGCCGCGTAGGCATCACCCGTGGGTGGGGGCGCCGGGACATCCGTCCCGGCGCCCCTTACCCGTTCTTTACGATGCCGGTATGAAGGAACCCTCCCGTCAGGCGCGGTGGGAGCGCCGTACGCAGATCCCGCTGCTGGTGCTCGCCGTGGCCTTCGCCGTTGCCTATGCCGTGCCCATCGTCGCGCCCGACGCGGGCGGGGCGGTGCACCGGGCGTGTACGCACGCGGAGTGGGCGGTGTGGGCCGCCTTCGCCGTCGACTACCTGGTGCGCCTCGGACTGGCGGCGGACCGCCGCCTGTTCGTGCGGACGCACTGGCTGGACCTGGCGGCGGTGGTGCTGCCGCTGGTCCAGCCGCTGCGGCTGCTGCGGCTGGTGGCCACGCTGATGCTGGTGGGCCGGCGGGCCCGGATGGCTCCGCAGGTGCGGCTGACGACGTACGTGGCCGGGGCCGTGGTGGGGCTGCTGATGTTCGGCTCGCTGGCGGTGCTGAGCGTGGAGCGGGACGCTCCGCACGGCAACATCAAGAGCCTGGGCGACGCGGTGTGGTGGTCCTTCACCACCATGACGACGGTCGGGTACGGGGACCACTCCCCCACCACGGGGCTCGGACGCCTCGTGGCGGTCGGGCTGATGCTGTCGGGGATCGCCCTGCTCGGTGTGGTGACGGCCAACATCGCCGCCTGGTTCATCGCCCGCTTCGAACGGGACGACCAGGTGGAGCGGCTCCAGCTGGCGGCGATCCGGGAGCTCCAGCAGGAGGTACGGGCGCTGCGGGACGAGGTGGCCCGGCTGGGCGGCGGCGGCCCGGAGGCGGACGTGGTGCCCGCCCGGCCCGCCGCCGCGCGCGCCGGTCAGGCGGGGGTTACGTCTCCCACACCTTGAACGCCCTGACCTGGTAGGGGGACTGGGGCAACAGGACCCCGTCGCCGGGGTAGGTCTGGAACTCGCCGGTCTCGGCGCACACGTCCGACTGGTACGTGGTCACCGGGCGGCCGGTCCGGTTGATGAGCGACTGGTAGTTCCCGACGGGGAGCGCGGTGCAGCTGTTGATGGTGAGCGTGCTGAGGTCGAAGGTCTGCTTGGCGCCCTTGAAGTCCGCTTTCGCCCACAGGCACAGCTCGCCCGTGGCGCAGGCGGGCCCGGCGGCGTGGGCGCCGGTGGCGGTGGTGGGGATCAGGGCGGTGGCCGCGAGCAGGGCGGCGGCGAGGGTGGTGGCGCGAGCGGTGGTCCACGTACGCATGGCGGGTCGGCTCCTTGTTGACGAGACGGGCCCCGGACGGTTTCCGAAGGCTCCGTGGCACCACGCTGACCTGCGGCGACGGGCGAGCGGAAGGGGCTGCGGGCCGGTCCACCCTGATAGGCGACAGCCCCGCCGGAACCATCCGGCGGGGCTGTGACGGGCGCGCGGTTGACCCGGCGGTAACGGCCGGGCGGGCGGCTCAGATGTGGGCCGCGCCCGCTCCGGCGGCGGCGTTCGCCCCGCGCTTGGTGAAGCAGGCGACGACCGCGGCGAGGACGGCGACGGCGCCCGCGACGGTGAAGGCGGTGCTCATGCCGGAGACGAAGGTGTCGTGGGCGACGGCGGCGATGGCCCGGCCCACCGGTTCGGGCACGCCGGGCGGCACCGGGGCGATGCCGACCTGGACCCCCTTCTCGGCCAGGTCGAGCTGTTCCGGGGTGAGCGGGGGCAGCTGCGCCCGCTCCCAGTTGTCCCCGAACGTGTCACCGACCTTGGCCGCCATGACCGCGCCGAGGACGGCGGTGCCGAGGCTTCCGCCGACCTGCATGGCGGCCTGCTGGAGTCCGCCGGCGACGCCGGAGAGCTCCAGCGGGGCGTTGCCGACGATGACCTCGGTGGCGCCGACCATGACGGGCGCGAGGCCGAGACCGAGGAGGGCGAACCAGAGCGACATGGTGAGGGTGCCGGTGTCCGGGGTGAGACGCGCCATCCCGAAGCAGGCGACGGCGGTGGCGACCATGCCGACGACGAGCGGGACGCGCGGGCCGGCCTTGGTGATGGCGATGCCGGCCAGCGGCGAGCCGACGATCATCATGCCGGTGAGCGGGAGCAGGTGCAGGCCGCTGTCGACGGGGCGCATGCCGTGCACGTTCTGCAGGTAGAAGGTGACGAAGAAGAGGCCGCCCATGAAGGCGAAGGCCATCAGGACCATCAGGACGGTGCCCGCCGACAGCGGCAGCGAGCGGAACATGCCGAGCGGGACCAGCGGTTCGGCGACCCTGCTCTCCCAGACGGCGAACAGGACGAAGCAGACCACCGAGGCGCCCAGGAAGAGCAGGGTCCTGGTGTCGCCCCAGCCCCACTCGGCGGCCTTGATCAGGGCCCAGATCAGGGAGAACATCGCGACCGACAGCAGCACGATGCCGACGGGGTCGAAGGAGCGCGGAGCGTTCTCGGTGCGGTGGTCGAGCAGGATCAACAGGCCGAAGAGCAGCGCGACGGCGCCGACCGGCACGTTGATGAAGAAGACGGACTGCCAGCTGGCGTGCTCGACGAGCAGACCGCCGACGATGGGCCCGGCGGCGGTCGATGCGCCGATGACCATGCCCCAGATGCCGATGGCCATGTTCAGCTTCTCGGCGGGGAAGGTGGCGCGCAGCAGGCCGAGGGCCGCGGGCATCAGCAGGGCGCCGAAGACGCCCTGGGCGACGCGGAAGCCGATGACCGGGCCGACGCCGGTGGACAGGCCGATCGCGGCGGAGGAGAGGGCGAAGCCGGCGATGCCTATGAGGAAGGTCTGGCGGTGCCCGAAGCGGTCGCCGAGCTTGCCGGCCGTGATCAGGGAGACCGCGAGGGCCAGCAGGTAGCCGTTGGTGATCCACTGCACCTCGGCGAGCGAGGCGCCGAGGTCCTGCTGGATCGCGGGGTTGGCGACGGCGACGATCGTGCCGTCGAGGGTGACCATCATGACCCCGATCGCCACGGCGAAGAGCGTGAGCCATGGGTGTCCGCGCCATCCGGTGCGGTCGCGCGCGGGGTCCGATTCCTTGGCCAGGGTGATCTGACTCGTCATACCGTCAGGCTAGTGACAGCGACTGACACTTCACAAACGGCTCAACGCGACAGTCGCTGTCAGGTGGGTCACAGGTACCCTGACCGCTCACTCAGCGTCAGAAAGGAACCCCACGGTGATGACCGAATTGCGGCCGGCACCGGCCGCCCCCGCGGCCGGCCTGCGCGAACGCAAGAAGCGGCGCACCCGGGACGCACTGCTGCGCTCCGCCCTGCTCCTGTTCGTCTCCCAGGGCTACGAACGGACCACCGTCGACGAGATCACCGACGCCGTGGACGTCTCCCAGCGCACCTTCTTCCGCTACTTCGCGAACAAGGAGGAGGTCGCCTTCGCCGTCCAGGACCTCGTCGAGTCGCACTTCGTCGCCGCGCTGCGGGCCCGGCCCGCCGCCGAGGGCCCCTTCGCCGCCATGCGCGGCGCGGTGCTCGCCGCCTGGGACACCGTCGAGGAGGCCATCTCCGAGGTGGTCCCGGTGGACCTGTACATGCGGGGCTACCAGCTGATCGAGTCCACTCCGGCCCTGCTCGCGGTGCACCTGCGGCGTTCCGCGGAGCTGGAGGAACGGATCGCCCGCCTGATCGCCGGGCGCGAGGGGCTGGACATCGACGCCGATCCGCGGCCCCGGGTCGCCGTCGCCGCGTTCTGCGGGGTGATGCGCGTCACCGGGCGGCTGTGGGGCCAGGGCGAGGACGCGAGCGTCGCCGCGATCCGGCGGATGACCGAGACCTACCTCGACCAGATCGGCCCGGCCCTCGCGGCCGACTGGCACCGGCGCGGCGCGGCCGCGAGCTGAGCGGAGGCGGGCAGGGCGGACGCGGGCCGGGCGCGTCCGCGGGCGGTCGGGTGGCAACGCACCGTGACCGAAAGGCCGATGTGTCCCACGCCTGGCCGTGAGACCGGTCACCCAGAGCGCCACGGGCTCAACCGGTCTCCTACGCTGGCTCCAGTGAACCTGCCCGGCCACCCCGCCCATTCCGCCGCCGCCGCGGCCGCCGTCGACGACGTCCTCGCGCGCCCGGCCGCCCTGCGCATGATGCTGGCGCTCGCCGTGGTCTTCCTGATGCTGGCGACCACCGGCTGGACCGCCGTGCACCGCCCCGAGGCGGCCGCCGCCCCGCGCGTCGCCGCGCTCGCCGCGTGGGCCTCGGCCCGGATCGACGGACGGTCCGTACCGGCCGCCGACGCTCCGGTACGCAGCGTGGCCCGCTTCTTCGCCGGGCTCGACGGCGCCCAGCGCGCCCGGCTCGCCGACGGCTACCCGCTCGTGGTCGGTAACCTGGACGGAGCGCCCGCCGAGACCCGCTACCGGGCCAACCGCGCCTCCCTGACCCAGGCCGCCCGCGTCGAGGAGGCCCGCGGCCGGGACATCGCGCTGACGCCGGCCGACCGCGCGAGCGCCATACGCCGCGCCCACCGCTTCGAGTCGCTGGCCGAGCCCGGCCGGCAGATCCTCCTCTTCGACCCCACCGGCGGCGGCCTCGCCGCCGAGGTGTTCGGCGACCTCGCCGCCGCCCGCCGGGTCTCGGTGGTCGTGCCCGGCGTCGACACCGACGCGGTCACCTTCGAGCGCAGCCAGCGCCGCCTCACCGCCCCCGCCGGCATGGCGCAGTCCCTGTACGAGGCCGAGCGCGCGGCCGCGCCCGGCGCCCGCAGCGCGGTCATCGCCTGGGCGGGGTACACCGCCCCCGCCGGGCTCGGCGTGGACGCCGCGACGGGCCGGCTCGCCGTCCAGGGCGCCGCGCGGCTGGAATCGCTGGCGGCGGCCCTGCCCGGGAACGCGAGCGTGGCCCTGTTCTGCCACAGCTACGGCTCGGTGGTGTGCGGGGTGGCCGCGCACCACCTGCCGGAGCGGGTGACCGACGTGGTGGTGGCCGGCAGCCCCGGCATGCGCGCCGAGAACGCCGCCGAACTGCACACCTCCGCGCGGGTCTGGGCCATGCGCGACGAGGGCGACTGGATCGCCGACGTACCGCACCTGGAGCTCGGCGGACTGGGCCACGGCGCGGACCCGGTCTCCGCCGCGTTCGGCGCCCGGGTGCTGTCCTCGGCCGGGGCCAGGAGCCACACCGGCTATTTCGAGCCAGGGACCGCGTCGCTGGACAACTTCGCCAAGATCGGAACCGGCGCCTTCGGTTCCGTCGCGTGTGCGAGCGGCGCGGCCGACTGCCGACGCGGAATCTCCGGCTCCGAAGGCTCCTGAGGGACGTCGCCCCGGCCCGCGGTCGTCGCAGTCGGGAAAATCTGCATGGCCGACGAGGGGGACGCGCGGGGGCGCGTCCCTTTACCATGTGCCGCATGGGTGACGTACTGGCCGGAAATCATGCCGTCTGGGAGTTCGACTCGGACTCGGTGCTCATCCGCTTCGTACGGGGGATACGGACTCCACGGCTCTGGCACGCGCTGGGTGAGCGGCGGATCCCCCTCGAAGCGTTGTCCCGGGTGAGCGTGGAGGTGACCGGGGGCCGGCGCGAGGCGGTGGTGCTGCGCGCCGTGCCGCGTCCGGGGGCGGATCCGCTGATGGAGGCTGCCGCCGGGCAGCTCAGGGAAGTCTGCGACCCCTACCGGCTGACGCTGCCCGCCGACCGGGCGGGACAGGCCGAGGCCTTCGCCGACGCGCTGCGCGCCCGCCTTGACCCCGATGCCGCCGAGCCCTGCGAACACTTCCTGGTCCGCGTCCCGCAGCCACCGCTGCACCTCAAGGCGTACGACGCCCGGGTGGGCTTCGACGGCTCGGCCGTCACCTTCCAGTGGTCGCGCACCGGCGCCACCAGCACGAAGTGGCGGGCGGGCGACCAGCGGTTCGCGCTGACCGCCCTGTCCGGCGTCGAGTGGGTCTCCCCCGAGCGGCCGGGGGTGGGCCACCTGCGCCTGCTGCCCCACGACCCCGCCCCCGGCGTCGGCGACGCCCGCGCCGACCACGATCTGGCCGCCGCCGTGTTCGGGGTCGGCTACGGGGCCGTGCACGAGTCCCTGCCCTTCGCGGCGGCCCTCCTCGCGGCCCTGCGCGGACGCACCCCGGTGGCCTCGCTGCCCCGCGCCCGCTCCGCCGGGGACGGCCGCCTGCGCCACCTGAGCGAGCTCTACGGCGCGGGCCTGCTGACCGACTCGGAGTACGAGGCCCTGCGCGTACGCCTCTCGACGGACGCGTGAGCCGCGCTCCGCGGGGTCACCCCTCCTCGCGCGCCGCCGAGCTGGAGCTCATGTCCGGGTAGCGGTCCCCCGCGACCCGGCCCGCGAGCGGTTCCAGCAGCGCCAGCTCCGGCGCGCTCAGCGTGATCCGGGTCGCCGCGGCGTTCTCCGCGAGCCGGCCGGGCTTGCGGGTGCCCGGGATCGGGACCACCGGCAGCCCGTGCACCGCCGCCCGCTGCTGCACCCAGGCCAGCGCCACCTGCGCCGGGGTGGCCCCGTGCGCGTCCGCGACCTCCCGGACCGGCGTCAGCAGTTCCGCGTTGGCCTTGGCGTTGGCCCCGTTGAACCGCGGCTGGTCGCGCCGGAAGTCACCGGCCGGCAGCTCCGCGGTGGCGTCCGCGAAGGACCCGGTCAGGAAGCCCCGCCCGAGCGGGGAGTAGGGCACGAAGGCCACGCCCAGTTCCGCCGCCGCGCCGACCGCGCTGCGCTCGACGTCCCGGCTGAAGAGCGACCACTCCGACTGGAGGGCGGCGATCGGGTGCACCGCGTACGCCTCGCGCAGTTCGGCCCCGGTGACCTCGCTGAGCCCGAGGTGGCGCACCTTGCCCTCCTTCACCAGCTCGGCCATGGCGCCGACGGACTCGGAGAACGGCACGGCCGGGTCGCGCCGGTGCATGTAGTACAGGTCGATCACGTCCACCCCGAGCCGCCGCAGGCTGCCCTCGACGGCCTGCCGGATGTACGCCCGGTCGTTGCGGATGCCCCGGTACGCGGGGTCGTCGGTGCGCTCGATGGCGAACTTCGTGGCGAGGGTGACCTCGTCGCGGTGGGCGGCCAGGAAGGGCGCGAGGAACTCCTCGTTCGCCCCGCGCCCGTAGGCGTCCGCGGTGTCGAAGAGGGTCACGCCGGCGGCCAGCGCCGCGTCCAGCGTCGCCCGCGCCGCCGCCTCGTCGGTGTCCCCGTAGAACTCGCTGATGCCCATGCAGCCGAGGCCCTGGACCCCGACGACGGGGCCGCCCCTGCCCAGCTCGACCCGCTCGATGGTGCCGTGCTCCGTCATGACCGTACCTTCCCCGCGACCGTGTTCTGCCCGTACATGTCGATCTTGTAATCCAGGACGCCGAGCGCGTCGCTCAGCTCCGCGATCCGCGCCCGCACCTCGCGGCGCGTGCGCTCCAGCAGTTCACGGCGCTCGGCGACCGTGTGGTCGCCCGCGCGGACGAGCTCCGCGTAGCGGACCATGTCCGCCACCGACATCCCGGTGGTGCGCAGCTTGCCCACGAAGGCCAGCCAGTGCAGGTCCTTGTCGGTGAACCGCCGCTGGCCCGAGTGGGAGCGGTCCACGTGCGGCATCAGCCCGATCCGCTCGTACCAGCGCAGCGTGTGCTGGGTCAGACCGGTCCGGGCCTCGACCTCGCTGATCGTGTACCGCGTCCGCGTCAGGCTCTGGCTCATGACCCCACGCTAAAACCCTGGAGTGCACTCCAGGCAAGTAGGCTCGGCGGCATGGAGAGCCTGGAACCCGTCACCACCCTGGACAGCCTGCGGACGATCGAGACCTGGCCGGTGCCGACCGCCGCCGCGGCCGTCGTACGCGCCGACGGGAGCCTGGCCGGCTCCCACGGGCCGCTCGGCCACCGCTTCCCGCTGGCCTCGGTCACCAAGCCGCTCGCCGCGTACGCCGCCCTCGTCGCGTACGAGGAGGGGGCGATCGAGCTGGACGAACCGGCCGGGCCCGAGGGTTCGACGGTCCGTCACCTCCTCGCCCACACCAGCGGCCTGGCCTTCGACGAGCACCGCGTCATGGGGCCGCCCGGACAGCGCCGGCTGTACTCGAACGCCGGTTTCGAGGTGCTGGGCGACCACATCTCCAAGGCCACCGGGATCCCCTTCGCCGAGTACCTGCACCAGGCCGTCTTCGAGCCGCTGGGCATGGCCTCGACCACCCTGGAGGGTTCCCCCGCCAAGGACGGCGTCTCCACCGTGTCCGACCTCGTCCGCTTCGCCGCCGAACTCCAGGCGCCCCGGTTGCTGGACGTCCGCACGGTCGCCGAGGCCACCTCGGTGGTCCACCCCGGTCTCAAGGGCGTCCTGCCCGGCTACGGGCACCAGTCCCCCAACGACTGGGGCCTCGGCCTGGAGATCCGCGACGGGAAGTCCCCGCACTGGACGGGCACCACCTCCTCGCCGCGCACCTTCGGCCACTTCGGCCAGTCCGGCACCTTCCTGTGGGTGGACCCGGACGCCCGCGCCGCCTGCGTGGCGCTGACCGACCGCGCCTTCGGACCCTGGGCGGTGGAGGCCTGGACCCCGTTCACCGACGCGGTCCTCGCCGAACTGCGCGCGGCCTGAGCGCAGACCCCGGCTAGAGCGGAAGCTCCCAGATCAGCAGTTCCCCGGGGGATCCGGCGGTGATCACCAGGTCCTTCTCGCCGGTGATCCGCGCCGAGTCCCCCGGGCCCAGCTCGGCCCCGTCGAGCCGCAGGTCCCCGCGCACCACGTGCAGGTAGACCCGCTCCGCCGCCGGTACGGGGACCCGTTCGCCCGCGCCGGGCCGGCGCACGTGCAGGACGGCGCCGGCCGCCGGGACCTCGTACGGGGTGTCGTCCGCGAGCCCGCGCACCACCTCGTACGAGGGCTCCCCGCCCGCCGTCAGCGGCGCGAGCCAGGTCTGGACGAACCGCAGCGGGGCCGCGCCGTCGTTGCGCTCGACGTGCCGGGTCCCGTCACCGGCCCCGAGCCGCTGTACGTCGCCGGGGCGGACCAGCCCGTCCGCGCCGGTGACGCCGTCCCGGTGGGTCAGCTCGCCCTCGACCACCCAGGTGACGATCTCGGTGTGGCTGTGCGGGTGCTCGTCGAAGCCCGATCCGGGGGCGAGCCGCTCTTCGTTGCAAGCCAGCACGGGGCCGAAGCGGATGTTGTCCGGGTCGTAGGCGGCCCCGAAGGAGAAGGCGTGGCGGGTGCTGATCCCGGCGGCCGGGTCCCCTCCCCGGTACCGGTCGCCGGCGCGGCGTACGTCAATCATGGGGGCCACCGTAGCCTCCGGCACAGGACGGGCCGTGGACCCGCGTCCGCGCCGGGGCGCCGATAAGGCAGTCTTGTCCCGTGCCCCAACCCGAACGTGAGCAGTCCCCCGAGATCCGTCCCGCGCATCCGGCCCACCCGCACAGCGCGACGCTGCGGCGGCTGGAGAAGTCCTCCGGCCGGCTCGCCGCCAACGCCATCGCGCGGATGGACGAGACCCTGCCGTGGTACCGGGCGATGCCGCCGGAGAACCGGTCGTGGATCGGCCTGGTCGCCCAGGCCGGCATCGCCGCGTTCACGGAGTGGTTCCGGCACCCGGAGACCCCGCAGGCCATCTCCACCGACGTCTTCGGGACGGCTCCGCGCGAGCTGACCCGGGCGATCACCCTGCGCCAGACCGTGGAGATGGTCCGTACGACGATCGAGGTCATGGAGACCGCGATCGACGAGGTGGCGGCCCCGGGCGACGAGTCGGTCCTGCGCGAGGCGCTGCTGGTGTACGCCCGGGAGATCGCCTTCGCGACCGCCCAGGTGTACGCGCAGGCCGCCGAGGCGCGCGGCGCCTGGGACGCCCGGCTGGAGTCCCTGGTGGTCAACGCCGTGCTCTCGGGCGAGGCCGACGAGGGCGCCCTGTCGCGGGCGGCGGCGCTCGGCTGGAATTCGCCGGAGCACGTGTGCGTGGTGCTGGGCACCGCCCCGGAGGGGGACAGCGAGCTGACGGTCGAGGCGATCCGGCGCGCGGCCCGCCACCACAAGCTCCAGGTGCTGACCGGTGTGCTGGGCGACCGGCTGGTGGTGATCGCGGGCGGCAGCGACAACCCGATGCAGGTGGCGAAGTCGCTGATCGGCCCGTTCGCGGCCGGTCCGGTGGTGGCCGGACCCGTGGTGCCGGACCTGCTGAACGCGACGAAGTCGGCCCAGGCGGCGGCGGCCGGGCTGAAGGCGTGTACCGCGTGGCAGGACGCGCCGCGGCCGGTGCTGGCGGACGATCTCCTGCCGGAGCGCGCCATCGCCTCGGATCCCTCGGCGCGGGAGCAGTTGGTGGAGGAGATCTACAGACCGCTCGAAGAGGCGGGTTCGGCGCTGCTGGAGACGCTGAGTGTCTATCTGGAGCAGGCGAGCAGTCTGGAGGGGGCCGCGCGGATGCTGTTCGTTCACCCCAACACGGTGCGGTACCGGCTCCGACGTGTGACCGACGTCACCGGCTGGTCACCCTCCGATGTGCGTTCGGCGTTCACGCTGCGGATCGCCCTGATCCTGGGACGTCTGGCCGACGGGGATCCGCAGTCCTAGACTTTTGTCGGACATCAACAATTAGCCCGACGGTTCTTCGTCCCTGTCCCCACGGGCGGCGGAGCCCGTCCACAAGAGAGAGTGTGAGGGTGCTCGTACTCGTCGCTCCCGGCCAAGGCGCTCAGACGCCCGGCTTCCTGACTCCCTGGCTCGAACTCCCCGGCGCCGCCGACCGCGTCGCCGGGTGGTCGGACGCCATCGGGCTCGACCTTGCCCACTACGGCACGCACGCCGACGCGGACGAGATCCGCGACACGGCCGTCGCCCAGCCGCTGCTGGTCGCGGCGGGCCTGCTGTCCGCCTCCGCGCTGACCGACGCCCTCGGGGACGCCACCGGCGCCTTCGGTGCGGTGGCCGGGCACAGCGTCGGCGAGATCACCGCCGCCGCGTACGCCGGTGTCCTCGGCGAGCTGGAGGCGCTGTCCTTCGTCCGCACCCGTGGTCTGGCCATGGCCGACGCGGCCGCCGTCTCCGAGACCGGCATGGCCGCGGTCCTCGGCGGCGACCAGGACGTGGTCATCGCACACCTGGAGGGGCTGGGGCTGACCCCGGCCAACATCAACGGCGCTGGCCAGATCGTGGCCGCGGGCACCGCGGAGCAGATCGCCGCCCTGGTGGCCGACAAGCCCGAGGGTTCGATGAAGGTCGTCGCCCTCAAGGTCGCGGGCGCCTTCCACACCCACCACATGACGCCCGCGGTGGCCGCGCTGCAGAAGGCCACCGAGGCCCTCACGCCGGCGGACCCGGCGGTGAAGTACGTCTCGAACCGGGACGGCCTGGTCGTCGACAAGGGCGCCGACGTCGTCGCCCGTCTGGTCGGCCAGGTGGCCAACCCGGTCCGCTGGGACCTGTGCATGGAGACGTTCGCCGAGCTGGGCGTCACCGGGATCGTCGAGCTCTCCCCCGGGGGCACCCTGACGGGTCTGGCCAAGCGGGCGCTCAAGGGCGTGCCGAACGTGGCGCTGAAGACCCCGGAGGACCTCGACAAGGCCGTGGCACTCCTCGCCGAGCAGCAGGCCTGAGAGAAGGAGCCCACACAGCATGTCGAAGATCAAACCGGCCAAGGGCTCCCCGTACGCCCGCATCCTCGGTGTCGGCGGCTACCGTCCGGTCCGGGTGGTGCCCAACGAGGTCATCCTGGAGACGATCGACTCGTCCGACGAGTGGATCCGCTCCCGTTCCGGCATCGCGACCCGGCACTGGGCCTCGGACCAGGAGACGGTGTCCGCCATGTCCGTGGAGGCCTCCGGGAAGGCGCTCGCGGACGCCGGGGTCTCCCCGGAGCAGATCGGTGCGGTGATCGTCTCGACGGTCTCGCACTTCAAGCAGACCCCGGCCGTCGCGACCGAGATCGCGCACCGGATCGGCGCCGGCAAGCCCGCGGCGTTCGACATCTCGGCGGGCTGCGCCGGCTTCGGTTACGGTCTGACCCTCGCCAAGGGCCTGGTGGTCGAGGGGTCGGCGCAGTACGTCCTCGTCATCGGTGTCGAGCGGCTGTCGGACCTGACCGACCTGGAGGACCGCGCGACGGCCTTCCTGTTCGGCGACGGTGCCGGCGCCGTGGTCGTCGGCCCTTCGGAGGAGCCGGCCATCGGCCCCACGGTGTGGGGCTCGGAGGGCGACAAGTCCGAGACGATCAAGCAGACCGTGCCGTGGGACGAGTACCTCGGCAAGGGCGGCGGCGAGAAGTTCCCGGCCATCACGCAGGAGGGCCAGGCGGTCTTCCGCTGGGCCGTCTTCGAGATGGCCAAGGTGGCCCAGCAGGCGCTCGACGCGGCCGGGATCACCGCGGAAGACCTGGACGTCTTCATTCCGCACCAGGCGAACATGCGGATCATCGACTCGATGGTGAAGACTCTCAAGCTGCCGGAGCACGTCACGGTCGCCCGTGACGTGGAGAACACCGGCAACACGTCGGCCGCCTCGATCCCGCTCGCCATGGAGCGGCTCCTGGCGACCGGAGCGGCGAAGAGCGGCGACACCGCGCTCGTCATCGGCTTCGGGGCGGGGCTCGTCTACGCCGCGACGGTCGTTACCCTCCCCTAGGGCACGGGACCCGTTCCGGCCCTGATTCATCCAGTTAGCTACAGAAGGAGCGCCACATGGCCGCCACGCAGGAAGAGATCCTCGAAGGTCTCGCGGAGATCGTCAACGAGATCGCCGGCATCCCGCAGGAGGACGTCCAGCTGGACAAGTCCTTCACCGACGACCTGGACGTCGACTCGCTGTCCATGGTCGAGGTCGTCGTCGCCGCCGAAGAGCGCTTCGAGGTGAAGATCCCGGACGAGGACGTCAAGAACCTCAAGACGGTCGGCGACGCCGCTGACTACATCCTGAAGCACCAGGCCTGAGCCTGACGAGCGTTTGTCGCCACCTGGCGGTGGCGCCGTGACAATTCAGCACCCCCTGAGACGTGGAGAAAGAATTCCTGTGAGCCCGACCAATCGCACCGTGGTCGTCACCGGTATCGGCGCAACCACTCCGCTGGGTGGCGACAGCGCTTCGACCTGGGAAGGTCTGCTCGCCGGCCGGTCCGGCATTTCGCCCCTGGAGGGCGAGCGCTTCGCCGAACTGCCGGTCCGCATCGCCGCGCAGGCCGCCGTGGACCCGAGCGAGGTACTGCCCCGCCCGCTGGCCCGCAAGCTCGACCGTTCCGCCCAGTTCGCCCTCATCGCGGCCCGTGAGGCCTGGGCGGACGCGGGCTACACCGCCCCGGCCGGCGAGGACGCGTCCATCGTCCCCGAGCGCCTGGGCACCGTGATCGCCTCCGGCATCGGCGGCGTCACCACCCTGCTCGACCAGTACGACGTACTGAAGGAGAAGGGGGTGCGCCGGGTCTCCCCGCACACCGTCCCCATGCTGATGCCGAACGGCCCCTCGGCCAACGTCGGCCTGGAGGTCAACGCCCGCGCCGGTGTGCACACGCCGGTCAGCGCCTGCGCGTCGGGCGCCGAGGCCATCGGCTACGCCGTCGAGATGATCCGTACCGGCCGTGCCGACGTGGTCGTCGCCGGCGGCACCGAGGCGGCCATCCACCCGCTGCCGATCGCGGCGTTCGCCAACATGATGGCGATGTCCAAGAACAACGAGCACCCCGAGCAGGCCTCGCGTCCGTACGACAAGGCCCGTGACGGCTTCGTCCTCGGCGAGGGCGCCGGCGTCGTGGTGCTGGAGTCCGCCGAGCACGCCGCCGCGCGCGGCGCCCGGGTCTACTGCGAGGTGCTGGGCCAGGGTCTGTCCGCGGACAGCCACCACATCGCGCAGCCGGAGCCGACGGGCCGCGGTGTCGCGGCCGCCGTGCAGAACCTGCTGGACAACACGGGCCTGGACCCCGCCGAACTGGTGCACCTGAACGCGCACGCCACGTCCACCCCGCAGGGTGACACGGCCGAGCTGAAGGCCCTGCGCAAGGTCCTGGGCGCCGACCTCGACCACATCGCGATCTCCGCGACCAAGTCGATGACCGGTCACCTGCTGGGCGGCGCCGGCGGCATCGAGACCGTCGCGACCGTGCTGGCGCTGTACCACCGGATCGCCCCGCCGACGATCAACGTCGACGAGCCGGACGACGACATCGACGCGGACATCGTGCGCGGCGAGCCCCGCAAGCTGCCGGTGGAGGGCCCGATCTCCGCGATCAACAACTCCTTCGGCTTCGGCGGTCACAACGTGACCCTGGCGTTCCGCAGCGTGTAGCGGCCGTCCCGGACGACGTGTGAAAGGCCCACCCGGATCCCGGGTGGGCCTTTCGCGTCGCCGGAAGCGGACTCAGACGACCTGGTGGAGCCAGCGGACCGGGGCGCCCTCGCCCGCGTAGCGGAAGGGCTCCAGTTCGTCGTCCCAGGGCTTGCCGAGCAGCTTGGCGATCTCGGCCTCCAGGTCGGTCTCGCCGCGTGCGGACCGGGCGAGCGCGGCGCGCAGCCGGTCCTCGGGGATCAGGATGTCGCCGTGCATGCCGGTGACGGCGTGGAAGATGCCCAGCTCCGGGGTCGAGCTGTAGCGCTCCCCCTCGGCGGTGGGGCAGGGCTCGGCGGTCACTTCGAAGCGGAGCAGATGCCAGCCGCGCAGGGCGGAGGCGAGTTTCGAGGCGGTTCCCGCCTCTGCCTGCCAGGAGAACTCGGCTCTCCAGGTGCCGGGGGAGGCGGGCTGCCGGATCCAGTCGAGGTTCACCCGCACCCCGAGCACGCCCGCAACAGCCCATTCCACGTGCGGGCAGAGCGCGCGCGGCGCGGAATGCACGTACAGAACTCCACGTGTCGTCACCGGGACCTCCAGTGTGGGACGAGGTCGGGAATAAACTCCAGAAAACGGACAGTATGTGACGTGATGTAATGTAACGGAAATTATTTGACATTGTGTAGCGGCACCTGCGGCCGAAACGCCACGGGAAAAGCTACCGTGCGCCAGGGGTCATGGTGTGACGTACGGTCGCTCCGAGGACCGTAAACACAGAGCATTCACTCAGCAGGACGCCCCCCGGAAGGAGGGGGGCGGCGAGGGAGGGACCACGCGATGCGCACCACCGCTCCGCGCCGACGTGTGCGCCGGACCGTCGCGGGGGCGGGCGTGGCGGTGGCCGTGCTGGCCGCGGCGGTCACGGGCTGTGACTCCGGTGAGCCGAAGTCCGGCGGCGACCGGGGGGCGCGGCCCGCCGCCCCGCGCTGGAACACCGCACCCGCGTCGGTCGCGGCCGTCGGGGATTCCATCACCCGTGGCTTCGACGCCTGTTCGGTGCTGGCCGACTGCCCGGAGGTGTCCTGGGCCACCGGCACCGACCCCGCGGTGAACTCGCTCGCGGCCCGGCTGCTCGGGGAGGCCGAGGTGCCCGCGCACAGCTGGAACTACGCGGTGACAGGCTCGCGGATGGCGGACCTGCCGGGGCAGCTGGCCTCGGCGGCGGAGCACAAGCCCGGCCTGGTCACGGTGATGGTGGGCTCGAACGACGCCTGCCGTCCGACCATTTCGTCGATGACCCCGGTGGCGGAGTTCCGGGCCGGCTTCGAGCGGGCGCTGCGGGAACTGCGGGCCGCGTCCCCGTCCTCCCAGGTGTACGTCTCCTCGGTGCCGGACCTCCAGCGCCTGTGGGAGCAGGGCAAGGACGCCCCGATGGTGCGCCAGGTGTGGAAGCTGGGGATCTGTCAGTCCATGCTCGCCGACCCGCTGTCGGGGGCGGAGGCCGCGACGGTCCGCCGGGAGAAGGTGCGGGCGCGGGTGGTCGAGTACAACGAGGTGCTGCGCGAGGTCTGCGCGAAGGACGGGCTGTGCCGCTACGACGGCGGGGCCGTCTTCCAGTACCCCTTCTCCGCGGAGCAGCTGAGCCGCTGGGACTGGTTCCACCCGGGCCGCGACGGGCAGGCGCGGCTCGCGGAACTGGCGCACCGACAGGTGACGGCGGCGGGGCCCCCGCGTTGACGCGCGGGGACCAGGGGCGGGTGTCGGGGCCCGCTCCCGGTCCGGTCCGCTCGGTCCATCGGCCGTTTTCACGGTTGTTTTCCGGCCATATCGGCCTTACGGCGTGTCGCGCCGGTCAGCGGCGCGCCGGGCGGGTCACAGGCCGAGACTGACCGACAGCCGGGTGTCGGCGTGCGAGTGGCTCGCGCGGACCTCGTACGTCCCGCCGATCCGCCGCCAGCCGCGCGCGTCCTCGTCCCAGATCTCGAAGGCGCGGGCGGGCAGCGGGATCTCCACCTCGACGCTCTCGCCGGGGGCCGCCTCGACGCCCGCGAAGGCCGCCAGCCAGCTCGCGGGGCGCTCGACGGTGTCGGCGACGGGGGCCAGGTAGATCTGGACCACCTCGCGGCCGGGCCGGGTGCCGGTGTTCCTCAGGCGGACCCGGGCGACTCCGGCGGTGGCTTCGAGGGACTCGTAGGCCCAGTCGGTGTAGCCGAGGCCGTGCCCGAAGGGGTAGGCGGGCCGCACGCCGTGCTTCTCGTAGGCCCGGTAGCCGATGAAGAGGCCCTCGCGGTACTCCAGGGCCCCCTCGGTCGGGACGACCTCGGTGACGGGCGCGTCGGCGAGGGCGGCGGGCCAGGTCGTGGGCAGGCGCCCGCCCGGCTCGGCGTGTCCGAGGAGTACGTCGGCCAGCGCGGCCCCGCCCTCCTGCCCGGGGAACCAGGTGAGCAGGACGGCGGCGACGTCCTCGCGCCACGGGAGTTCCACCGGGGAGCCGGCGTTGACGACGACCACCGTGTTCGGGTTGACGGCGGCGACGGCCCGCACGAGGTCGTCCTGGCGGCCCGGGAGCCGCAGGTCGCGGCGGTCGAAGCCCTCGGACTCGACGCGGTCGGTGGTGGCGACCACCACGATCGCGGTGTCGGCGTCGCGGGCGGCCCGGGCGGCCTCCGCGATCAGCTCGTCGGCGTCCCGGCGCGGGGCGAGGTGGAGCAGGGAGAACATGACCGCCTTGAGCGGCATCGCGCTCATGCCGGGGACCCGGTAGGTCAGCGAGACCTCGACGGGCTCCCCCTCGGTCAGGGTCAGCCGGGCGCGCTCGCTGGGGGCGCCGAAGAAGGCCTCGAAGGGGTCGGCCTCGTCCCCCCTCTCCTGGACCCCCTCCCAGAGGGTCCGCCCGCCGACGGCGAGGGCGAAGGCGCCGAGCCCGCGGGTGCCGAAGGCGTGTTCACCGCTCTCGCGCGGCAGGAAGCTGCCGGTGACCTCGATGGTCGCCATCGTCTCGTACGCGGCGCCCGCGGGGAGGTCGTCGCCGATCCACTGGACCTGGCCGCTGGGCAGGGCGCCCTCGCCGAGGACGGCCCCGGTGGCGTCGCGGCAGACGGCGCGCAGCTCGAAGCCCTGCTCCGCGACGCCGAGTTCGTCGCTCGGGTCGGCGCCCACGCTGTAGCGGAGCGCACCCTCGGGGAGCGCGGCGGTGAGCCCGTCGAGCGGGGAGAGCACCCGCTCGGGGAAGACGGTCGCGGACCCGCCGCCGAGGACGCGGGCGTCGCGGGCGGCGGCGCCGCAGAGGGCGACGGTGCGGCCCGCTCCCGGGTCGAGCGGCAGGGCTCCGTCGGCGTTGCGCACGAGCACGAAGCCCCGTACGGCCAGTTCGCGGGCCAGGGCCTGCCCGTCGAGCGGCGCGGGGGGCTCGGTGACCACGGCGGGGGCGCCGTCCAGCAGGCCCACGCGGGCGGCGAGGCGCAGGACGTTGCGCACGGCCCCGTCGACGGCGGACTCGGGGACCTCGCCGGCGCGGACGGCGGCGGCGAGGGCGGGCCCGTAGACGGTCTCGGGTCCGGGCATGGCCACGTCGAGGCCGCCGAGGACGTCCCCGGTGGTGGAGCGGGCGGCCATCCAGTCGGAGACGTTGTAGCCGTCGAAGCCCCACTCGGCGCGCAGCACCTCGTTCACCAGGTACCGGTTCTCGGTCATGCTGGTGCCGTTGACCCGGTTGTAGGCGGTCATGATGCCCCAGGGGCGGGCGTTGGTGACGATGGCCTCGAAGGGCGCGAGGTACAGCTCGCGCAGCGGGCGCGGGGCGATGACGCTGTCGGCGGTGAAGCGTTCCGTCTCGGCGTCGTTGCCGACGAAGTGCTTGACGGTGGTGGCGACCCCGCCGTCCTGGACGCCGCTGACGTAGCCGCTGCCGATGACACCGGTCAGGCAGGGGTCTTCGGAGTAGCACTCGAAGTGCCGGCCGCCGAGCGGGGAGCGGTGCAGGTTCACGGTGGGGGCGAGGAGGACGTGCACGCCCTTGCGCCGGGCCTCCTGCGCGAGCAGCCGCCCGGCGCGGCGGGCGAGGCCGGGGTCCCAGGAGGCGGCGAGCGCGGTCGGGGAGGGCAGGGCGACGGAGGGGTCGTCGGCGCTCCAGCGCACCCCCCGCACCCCGATGGGCCCGTCGGACATCACCAGGGAGCCGAGGCCGATCCCGGGGAGGGCGGGCAGGGACCACATGTCCTGGCCGGCCAGCAGGCGGGCCTTGGTGTCGAGATCGAGCTTCCCCAGGGCCGTTTCCACGGCGTCTTCGCGGATCCGGTCGCCGGTCTGATCGGCATCGGTCACGGCCGTGCCTCCTCTTGAGTGCGTGCGGTGCGGTGCGGGATGTGGTGCGGTGTGGGGGTGTGGTGCGGGTGGTGTCCCCCATCGTGGACCCGATACCTGTAGACCGGTAGGGGCTGTAATCTTTTCGTGATATCCCTATGTCGTACGGTCCTCGTGGCGGGTACGAACGGAAGGGGTGCCGGGCGATGGCCAGGGCGAAGAGCGAGGAACGGCGCGGGGAGATCGTCCGCGCGGCCGTCGAGGTGATCGCGGAACGCGGCTACCGGGGTGCGTCGCTGGGCTCCGTCGCCGAGCGCGTCGGCCTCACCCAGCAGGGCCTGCTGCACTACTTCCCCACCAAGGAGGCCCTCCTGGTGGCCGTGCTGGAGGAACGCGACCGCTGGGACACCGGCGGCGGCTCGCGCGCCGCCGCCGACAGCTGGCGCCTGGACCTGCTGGACTCGCTGGTCGAGTACAACGCCATGCGGCCCGGCATCGTGCAGACCTTCTCGGCGCTGCTCGGCGAGAGCGTCACCGACGGCCACCCGGCACGGCGGTTCTTCACCGAGCGGTACGCCCAGGTCCGCGGGGAGATGGCCGCGGTGCTGCGCGCCGAGTTCGGCGAGCGGCTCCCCTCCGGCCTCACCCCGGAGCAGGCCGCCCCGCTGCTGACGGCGGTGATGGACGGCCTCCAGTACCAGTGGCTGCTCGACCCCGACGCGGTGGACATGCCCGCCGCCTTCCGCGCCTTCCTCACCCTCCTGCGCGGCGGCCCGGCCGCCTGAGCCCTGCTGCGGGCCGACCCCCGCGGCGGTCCCGGGCGGGGCCGCCGGCACCCTGGACGGCATGAAGATCGCCGCCGCGCAGCTCACCTGCGTCCCCGCCGACGTCACCGCCAATGCCGGCCGGGCCGCCGCCCTGGCCGTACGGGCCCGCGACGAGGGCGCCGAGCTGGTGGTGTTCCCCGAGCTGACGCTCACCGGCTACGAGATGGACGCCCTGACCGCCGACCCCGGGCTGTGGCTGGACGGCGCCGACGACCCCCGGCTGGACCCGGTCCGCTCCGCCGGGACCGCCACCGCCGTCAACGCCGCCCTGCGCACCGGGGGGCCGCTGCCCGCGCTCGCGACCCTGGTGTACGACGCGGACGGCGGGCACGTGACGACGTACGCGAAGCAGCACCTCTACCAGCACGAACAGGACGTCTTCACCCCGGGCACGGCCGACGGGCGCTTCGAGCTCGGGGGCATCCGCTTCTCGCTCGGGATCTGCTTCGACCACCACTTCCCGGAGCTGACCGGCCGGGCCGCCGCCGACGGCTGCCGGGTGCACCTGGCGAGCACCCTGTACGGCACCGGCGACGGGATCGCCGAGCGGGCGAGCGTGTACCCCGGGATCGCGCGGGAGCACGGCCTCTACGTGGTCCTCGCCAACCACACCGGGCCCGCGGGCCCCTGGACGGGCTGCGGCCGCTCGGCGGTGTGGGCCCCCGGCGGGGCACTGCTGGCGGAGGCCGACGCCACCACGACGGGCGTGGTCACGGCCGAAGTGGGCGTCTGAGGAACCCGGGCGCTACGGGAACGCGGGCGGCGGCGGACCGAATCCGGCAGCGGGGGCCGGGGCGGGCTCCTGCGCCGCCCCCGCACCCTCCCCGGCGTTCCCGGCGCCCTCGGCGTCCTCCCCCGTCAGGTTCCGCGCCATCAGCGTCGCCCCCGCCACGGCGCCCGGCATCAGGAAGACCGCGACCAGCGGGATCAGGAACACCAGCACCAGCGGCACCCCGAAGCCGAGCGCCAGCGCACGCCGTCCGCGCAGCAGCGCCAGCTGCTCGTCCAGGTCGACCCGGCGGCGCTGGAGGGCGACGGAGGTGAGCTCCTGGGTGAGGAAGAAGCCGGAGACGCAGAACCCGATGGCCGGGACGACGGTCTGCCCGACGACCGGGATGAATCCGAGGGCGAACAGCAGGACCCCGTACAGCAGCACCCGCACCAGCAGCCGCAGGCTGTCGCGGGCGGAGATCCACAGGTCCGCCCAGAGCGAGCGCCCCGACTCGGGGACCTCGCCGCCCTCACTGCGGTCGACCTGCTCCGAGAGGGACTCGTAGAAGGGCTGGCCCACGAGCAGGGTCACGGCGGTGAAGGTGATCACCGTCAGGAAGAGCCCGAGGGAGACGACCAGCGCGGTCAGCAGCCCGCGGAAGAGGCCGAGCCAGGGTGAGGACCAGCCGGAGGCGAAGGGCGTGGCCCAGGCGGTGAAGTCGTCGGCGCCGGCGAAGAGGGCGGCCAGCGCGGCCGCGTACAGCAGCAGCGAGACCAGGCCGGGCAACAGGCCGAAGCCGAGCCAGCGGCCGTTCCGGAACACCCATCGCTGTCCGGCCAACAGGTACCGGAATCCCCCCGCAAGATCACGCATAAGGCCAGTTTAAACGGCGAAGGCCGCACCCCCCGGGGGGTGCGGCCTCCACTGTGACGCGGTGAGCGCTCAGGGCGCTCGGAGCTCTCCGGGCGGTCAGGCGACGGCGAGCTCGACCGTGATGTTGCCGCGGGTGGCCTTGGAGTACGGGCAGATCTGGTCGGCCTGCTCGACCAGGTCCTTCGCGGTGGCGGCGTCCACGGTCGGGATCGAGGCCGTCAGCTTGACGATGATGCCGAAGCCCTCGTCGTTCTTGCCGATGCCGACCTCGGCGGTCACGGTGGAACCGGCGACGTCGATCCCGGCGTTGCGGGCCGCGACGCTGAGGGCGCCCTGGAAGCAGGCGCTGTAGCCGGCGGCGAACAGCTGCTCCGGGTTGGTGCCCGCACCGCTGCCGCCGAGCTCCTTCGGCGGGTTCACGACGACGTCGAGCTTCCCGTCGTCGGTGGCGACGCGGCCGTCACGGCCGTTCTCGGCGGTGGCGACAGCGGTGTACGCGACGTCGGACTGCGTGATGGACATGAAGAAGATCCTCCAGATGAATCGCCGCGATGCGCGCCCACGATCGCGACGGTGTGGAGTGAGCCTAACCGGTGAAGGAAACGATCATCTTCCCGGTGTTGTCCCCGCGCAGCATCCCGAGGAAGGCGTCGGTGGCGTTCTCGACGCCCTCGACGACGGTCTCGTCGTAGCGCAGCTCGCCGGAGGACAGCCAGCCGGCCACGTCCTTGACGAACTGCTCCTGGAGCCCGGCGTGGTCGCCGACCAGGATGCCCTGGAGGCGCAGGCGCTTGCCGATGACCATCATCAGGTTGCGCGGGCCGGGGGTGGGCTCGGTGTCGTTGTAGCCGGCGATGGCCCCGCACAGGGTGGCGCGGCCGTGCACGTTGAGGGCGGAGATGGCCGCTTCGAGGTGGTCGCCGCCGACGTTGTCGAAGTAGACGTCGATGCCCTCGGGCGCGGCGGCGGGCAGCTGCTCGGCGACGGGGCCCTTCTTGTAGTTGAAGGCGGCGTCGAAGCCGTACTTCTCGGTGAGCAGCGCCACCTTCTCGTCGGAGCCGGCGGAGCCGATCACCCGGGAGGCGCCCTTGATCTTCGCGAACTGGCCGACGAGGCTGCCGACGGCACCGGCCGCGCCGGAGACGAACACGGCGTCGCCCTCCTTGAAGGAGGCCACCTCGAAGAGTCCGGCGTAGGCGGTCAGGCCCGGCATGCCGAGGACGCCGAGGTAGGCGGAGAGCGGGGCGAGGGAGGCGTCGACCTTGGTGGCGTACTTCGCGTCCAGGTCGGCGCACTCGCGCCAGCCGAGGTGGTGCAGGACGTGGTCGCCGACCGCGAAGCCCTCGGCGGCGGAGGCGACGACCTCGCCGACCGCACCGCCCTGCATCGGCTCGTCGAGCTGGAAGGGCGGGATGTAGGACTTGGTGTCGTTCATCCGGCCGCGCATGTAGGGGTCCACGGACATGTGGAGGTTGCGCACCAGGATCCGGCCGGGGGCGGGCTCGGCGGAGACGGGGGCCTCGCGCAGGGCGAAGTCCTCGGCGACCGGCCAGCCCTGCGGACGGCGGACGAGGTGCCACTCGCGGCTGACGGCGGGAATCTGAGACATGCGGAACTCCTGGGGCGAGGGAAGCCGTACGGGACGACATTTACTTCACTAGCTGAAACAACCATGCGCCTGGATATTTCATGTTGTCAAGTAAATGGGTACGCTGGATGCATGCCCAGTCGTCGCGCAGACCCAGTGACCTTCGAGGTCGTCGAACTCATCGGCGACGTCGTGGCCCGCTACCACACGGAGTACGAGGACGCGGCCGCCAGCCACCAGCTCACCGGCGCCCAGGCGCGGGTGCTGACGCTGCTGTCGATGGAGCCGCTCCCCATGCGCCGCATCGCGCAGAAGCTGCGCTGCGAGCCCTCGAACGTGACCGGGATAGTCGACCGGCTGGAGACCCGCGGCCTGGTCGAACGGCGTCCGGACCCGGCCGACCGCCGGGTGAAGCTGGCCGCCCCCACCGAGGAGGGGCTGCAGACGGCGGAGCGGCTGCGCGAGTCGCTGGACTTCGCGCGCGAACCGCTGGCCGGGCTGTCCGCCCAGGAGCGCACCTCGCTGCGGGATCTGCTCCGGCGCATGCTGGCCTGAGCAGGCGGCTCAGACGGCGCAGGTGACCCTAGCGACCCAGGCGGCTCAGGAGCAGCCGAAGATCCAGAACCTGCAGGTCTTGCTCGGCTTCGGGGTGGGCGTGGGGGTGGGCGCCGGAGCGGGCTTCGTCGCCGTCGGCTTCGGGGGCTGACCGGGCGGCTGCGCCGTACCGGTGGGACCGGGCGCGGGCTGTCCCGGCTTCGACGGCTGTACGGATGCCCCCTCGCCGGAAGCACTCCGCGACGGCTCCGCCACCCCCGATGCGGAGGCGCTCGCGCCCTCCCCCGGCTGCGCGGACCCGCTCGGCCCACCCGACGCCCCGGCCGTCTTCGCCGCCCCGGCGGCGGCCTTCGCCGACGGCGGTGCCGAGGGGGCCGCGGGCGCGCCGCCCAGGCTGGGCAGCGGATCCGGCCGCTCGGGCCCCGCGTCGTCGGTCAGCACGACCTCGGCGGCCCGGCCCGTGCCCTCGTCGTCCGTCACGATCCGGGCCACCGCGATCGAGCCCCCGGTGGCGAGCAGCAGCCCCAGGCCGACCCCCAGCACGGTCCGGCGGCCCCGGCGCCGGTTCACGGCCCGGCGGCGGTTCCCGGCGCGGCCCGGGTGCGGCGCGGACAGCAGCACGAGCGAGTCGTCGTACGCCTCCGCCGGTTCCGGGGGCCCCGCCAGGTCCGCCGGCCCCGCCAGGCCCGTCGGCCCCGTGAGGTCCGGCGCCCCCGGCAGGTCCGCCGGCTCCGTCGGCCCGGGCCACGCGGGGTGCTGGGGCCGCGCGTACTGCGGCGGCTGCGCGTACTGCGGCGGCTGCGGCTCGGCGGGGCCGGGCGGCGCGGCGGGCAGCAGGTACTCGGCCGGGGTTCCGCACCCGGCGCAGGCGAGTGCGCCGTTGAGGTGCCTGCGGCAGGCGGGGCAGTAGTTCATGGCGTCCGCAGGCTACGTGCTGATCGGCAACGCTCGTATTCCGGGAACGTAAGGATCCTGTGTGGAATCGTGACCTCCATGCCCGCCATGTCCGCCATGCCCCCGACACCCGGTTCCTTCGGCCCCGCCGCCTTCCAGCTGGTGCTGCTGCGCCGCATGGCGGACTTCCAGCCGGACCTCGCCGAGGCGGCCCGGCTGCGCCTGGGCGCCACCCTCGCGGAGCAGCGGGAGGCCAACCGGCGCTGGCAGGCGATGGTCCGCTCGCCCCGCGCGCGCGGGACCCTGGCCCGCTACCGGTCGGTGCTCGGCCCGCCGGAGTCGGCTTCCCGGCGCACGATCGGGGACCTGGAGTGCGAGGCCCTGCTGTGGCCGCTGCCGCTCTGGCCGGAGCTGCGCTTCGAGGTGCTGGCCGCGCCCGGCGGGGCGGTGTGGAACGAGTGGCTGGTCCGGTCCCCGGGCGCGCCGGGCCCCGTACTGGAGACGGCCGCCGACCTGCGGCCCTGGTCGGCGACGGTGGACGAGGTGGCCCGCGCCTACGCGCCGGCCCGGCCGATGGAGGGCACCGCGCCGACGCGCTGGCGGCTGGCGTTCACCGCGTCGGGGCGGCCGCTGGTGGCGGAGTTCACGTACGGCCTGCTCCAGCGGGTGCAGGAGGCGGGGGCCTGACGCGGGGGGGCTTAGGAGGCCAGGAAGGCGCGGACGCCGGCCGAGGTGGCGTCGTCGCCGAGCAGGTCGTTGTGCTTCAGGCAGCCGACCGGGGTGTTGAGGGCGCCGGTGAGCGGGACGCTGTCGTCGGGGTTGACCACCTCGTCGCAGGACGACCAGAACGTCGCGTACTTCACCGCGCCCGGGGTCTCGTCCCCGGCGGCGAGGTTCTTCACCACGTACGACCCCGGGGTCATGTCCCGGCACGCCTGGTCCCACAGGGCGCAGGCCCAGGCGGTGGAGGTGCCGTGGTTGGGGCCGGCCAGGGAGACCCAGTGGTCCACGGCCGCCGCGCCGCCGCCGAACTTGACGTACCAGCGGCTGACGAGCGAGCCGAAGGAGTGGCCGACGAGGTCGACCCGGGCCGCGCCGGTCTGCCGGCGAACCTGGTCCACGTAGGCCGCGAGCCGTCCGGAGAGCACCTCGTTGACGGACTGGTGGGTGTCGTAGCCGAAGGAGAAGAGCTCCGCGTCCGTGTACCCGTCGGCCTTCAGGTCCTCGCGCAGGGACCCCCAGACGCCCGGGTCGGCGTTGTAGCCGTGGACGAGGACCACGGGGACGCGCGGCGCCGACGCGACGGACGGGGCGCCGGCGGCGTGGGCGGGGAGGGGCAGGAGAAGGGCGGGGCACAGGGCCAGGAGGGTCATGATCTTCTGGCGGAGCGTCAGCACGGAGACCCCTTTACCTCGTTACGCACGAGTAGCGCGGATGGTGCGCGCATCGTCGTGCCTCTCGGTACAGAAATCCACCCTCGTGCAGCACCTCGCGCCCCCTGCGGCACACCCCACCCGGGCTATCCCAACGGGCGGAATGCCCCGTTCACCCGAGAAGATATGAATTGCGACCGGCGCCCGCCGGTCTCTTGCGTCAGCGCACTCGGGAGGATCTGCCGTGACCGTCAGTCTTGAGCAGTTGCGCCGCTGCCACGTCGCCGTCGACCTGGGAGCCGCCAGGACCCGTGTCTACGTCAAGGGCGCCGGACTGGTCGTGGACGAGCCCAGTGCCGCCGCGGTGAACACGCGCACCGGCGCGCTCATCGCCGTCGGCACCTTCGCCGAACGGATGACCGGCCGCACACCCGACTACATCCGGGTCGTACGGCCCGTCACCGGCGGCACCGTCGTCGACATCGAGATGGCCCAGCGGATGCTGCGTCACCTGCTCGGCGAGAAGCTGCGGCGCGCCCTGCGCCGCAAGCCCCGGCTGCGGGCCGCCGCCTGCACCCCGCACGACGCCGACCCGCTCGCGCAGCGGGCGACGGTGGAGACCCTGGTCGGGCTCGGCGCCCGGCGCGTCGAGCTGGTCGACACCCTGATCGCGGCGGCCGTCGGCTGCGGCCTGCCCGTGGAGCAGCCGACCGCGACGATGATCATGGTGTGCGGGGCGGCGGCCACCCAGGTGGCGGTCCTCTCCCTCGGCTCGATCGTCACCGCCGAGCGCATCCCGATCGGTGGCGAGGCCATCGACCACGCCGTGGTCCAGCACCTGCGGCACGCCCACGCGCTGATGCTGCCGAGCCAGGCCGTCCGGCCGCTCCAGGTGGCGCTGCACGGCAACGGCATCACCGCCGAGGGCCCCGCGTCGACCCTGATCCACGGCCGTGACGTCGCCACCGGACTGGCCCGCTCCGTCCACGTGGACACCGCCGCCGTCCGCGACGCGATCCACACCCCGCTGACGGCCGTGATCGACGGCATCGGCAAGATCCTGCGCGACTGCCCGCCGGACCTGGTCGCAGACCTGACCGACCGGGGGATCATGATGGTGGGCGGCAGCGCCCTGCTGCCGGGGCTGGACCAGATGCTGCGGGACGCGACCGGAATGCCCGTGGCCATCGCGGAACGGCCGGACGTGTGCGCCGTGATGGGTCTCGGCGCGATGCTCGAAGGGAAGATCGCCCCGATGGTCCTCAACCCCCTGACCGAATGACGCCGGACGCACCCGGCCGGAGCCCGGCGCCCCAGGCGGCGGAACCCGCCCGCCTCCCCGTCCTCCTGGAGGCGGTCCTCAGCGTCGGCTCCGAGCTGGAGCTCCACGCCACCCTCCAGCACCTCGTGGACTCGGCCGCGGAGCTGTGCTCGGCCCGCTACGGCGCGCTCGGGGTCGTCGACCCCGAGCGCGCCCGGCTGACCCGGCTGTTCACCACCGGCATGAGCGACGCCGAACGGGCCGCGATCCCCCGCCTGCCCGACGGCCGCACCGGCCTGCTCGGCGCCCTCGTCACCGACCCCCGGCCGCTCGTGCTGGACGACCTGACGACGGACCCCCGCTCGGCGGGCTTCCCGCCCGGCCACCCGCCCATGCGCAGCTTCCTGGGCGTCCCGATCCGGGTGCACACCGAGGTGTTCGGGAACCTGTACCTCACCGAGAAGGCCGGCGGCGGCACCTTCACGGAGGAGGACCTCGCGCTGGTCCGCGTCCTGGCCTCGCAGGCGGGCATCGCGATCGGCAACGCCCGGCTGTACGGGACCGCCCGCCGCCGGGAGCGCTGGATCGAGGGCGCCGCCGCCGTGACCACCGCCCTGCTGGCGGGCCGTCCGGCCGCGGACGCCCTGAAGTGCGTGGCCGAACGCGCCAGGTTGCTCGCGGACGCGGCGGCGGGGGTGGTGCTCCAGCCGACCCCGGAGGGCGGCATGGAGATCGTGGCCGCCTCCACGCACGGCGACCCCGGCGACCTGATCGGCACCGCGATCGCCCCCGGCTCCCCGGTCCTGGTCCAACTGCTCGGCGGGGAGCCGGTCTTCATAGAGGACTCGGCGACGGACCCGCGGATGACCACGCACGTGCGGGAACGGTTCGGCCCCAGCATGATGCTGCCACTGCAGAGCGGCGGCCAGCTGATCGGCACCCTGGCCCTGCCGCGCGAGCGGGGCGGTCCCCCGTACGACGCGGTGGACCGGCTGCTGGCCTCCCAGTTCGCCTCGCAGGCCGCACTGGCGCTGGTCCTGGCCGACGCCCAGCACGACCGCGAACAGCTCGCGGTGTACGAGGACCGCGACCGGATCGCGCGGGACCTGCACGACCTGGTGGTACAGCGGCTGTTCGCGACGGAGATGATGCTGGAGAGCACCCGCCGCCGGGCCGAGAACGCGCCGGCCGGGGACACCGTGGGGGACGAGCTGAGCCGCGCCGTCGACGAGCTGGACTCCACCATCCAGGAGGTCCGCACCGCCATCTTCGCCCTCCAGCAGCCCCCGACCGACGCCCCGACGACCTTCCGGGGGCGGGTGCTGCGCGAGACCGGCGGGGCGGCGGTGCCGCTGGGCTTCCAGCCGTCGGTGCACTTCACCGGGCCGGTGGACGCCCTGCTCCGGGAGCCCGTGGCGACCGACCTCCTCTCGGCCCTGCGCGGCGCCCTGGCCGCCGCCCACCGCCGCAGCGGCGTCACCGCGATCGAGGTCCACATCACCGCCACCCCCACCCGAGCCCACCTCACCGTCAGGGACGACGCCCACACCCCCGCCTCCCCCACGGGCACGACCACTACATGGGAGGCCCCGCTCTGAACAACGCCACACCGGCCCACCACATCCACACCCTCCAGCCCCACCGACCCCCTCCAGCCCGGCTGGCACCTTCTAGCCCCGCCGGCCCCATCCAGCTGCGCCGCACCCGCCCACCCACATCCGCACCCAGCCCCACCGACCTCCTCCAGCCCCGCCGGCGTTTGAGGCGCGGGGGTCCGGGGGCGGAGCCCCCGGCAACGGCGCCGCACCAGCCCGTCCCGCCCCAGAAGGCACTCGCAGGCGGCCACCCCACCGCCTAGGGTGACCGGGTGACGACCCGCCTCTCGGCCCGCGCCGCCCTCACCGCCCTCACCGACCCCGGCAGCTTCACCGAACTCCCCGCCCCGCCACGGGAGTCCCCCGAGAACGGCCCCCTCGGCTGGACCGGCTACGACGCCTCCCGTGCCCGCGCCGCGACCCGCACCGGCGAGCGGGAGTCCGTCGTCACCGGCACCGCCCGCGTCGGGGGCCGCGAAGCCACCGTGATCGCCTTCGAGTTCGGCTTCCTCGGCGGTTCGCTCGGCGAAGCCACCGGCGACCGCCTCGAAGCCGCGTACGCCCACGCCCGGACGCACCGCCTCCCCCTGGTCTCCCTGATCGCCACCGGCGGCTCCCGCATGCAGGAGGGCATGCTCGCGCTGAGCCAGCTCCAGCGCGTGGCCCGCCAGTGCGTGCTGACCCGCGCCGCCGGCCTCCCGCAGATCGCCGTCCTGCGCGACCCCACCACCGGCGGCGGCTGGGCCACCCTGGGCGCGGGCGCCGACGTGGTGCTGGCGCTGCCCGGGGCGCAGGTCGGCTTCGCCGGGTCCCGGGTGCGCCCGGCCGACGCGGACCCGGCCGCCTACACCGCCGAGGGCCAGTACGCGGCCGGGCACGTCGACGCCGTCGTGCCCGCGGCGGAGCTCCCGGCCGTGCTCGGGGACTGGCTCCGCGTCCTCGCCGCGCCCCGCGCCACCGCACCCGTGGAGCCCCCGCCCGCGCTGGCCGACGTAACGCCCCCGAAGACCGGCTGGGACGCCGTCCGGCAGGCCCGGCACCCCGGCCGCCCGCGGGCCGAGGCGTACCTGGAGGCGTACTTCGAGCTGCGCCTGCCCCTGCGCGGGGACCGGGCCGGCGCCGCCGACCCCGGTGTGCTGTGCGGGATCGGCCTCCACGAGGGCCGGGCGGTCGCGTACGCCGCCCAGTGCGGCACCGCCACCCGCCCGGCGGGCTACCGTACGGCGGCCCGCGTGATCCGCCTCGCGGACCGGCTCGGCATCCCGGTGCTCACCCTGGTCGACACCCCCGGCGCGGCCAACGACGCCGCCGCCGAACACGCGGGCGCCGGCCCGGCCATCGCCGACGCCTTCGCGGCGCTCGCGGCGGCCACGGTCCCGCTGACCACCCTCCTCATCGGCGAGGGCGGCTCCGGCGGGGCGCTCGCCCTGGCCGCGCCCGGCAACACCTGGGTCACCCCGGACAGCTACTTCTCCGTCATCGCCCCCGAACTGGCGGCGGCCATCCTCAAGCGCCCCGCCGACCAGGCCCCCGCCACCGCCGACCAGCTGCGCGTCCGCCCCCAGGACCTGGTGGCCCTGGGCGTGGCGCGGGGCGTGGTCGGCCCGGCCCGGGCCGAGGCGCCCTAGGGCAATACAGCGGCGGCCTACGCCTGCGGCGACCGCGCGTCGTACCGCGCGAAGGCCCGCCAGCGCAGGGCGAGCAGGCCCAGCACCAGTACGCAGCCCAGGCCGCCCCCGGTGATCGCGACGGCCGGGGAGGTCAGGTCGGCGACGGTCCCGGCCAGGAAGTCCCCGAGCCGGGGGCCGCCCGCGACGACCACGATGAACACGCCCTGGAGCCGGCCCCGCATCGCGTCCGGGGTCGCCGCCTGGAGCATGGTCGAACGAAACACCATCGAGACGGTGTCGGCGGCACCGGCCAGGGCGAGGAACAGCAGCCCGAGCCACAGGTTCCGGGTCAGCCCGAAGACGGCGACGGCCAGCCCCCACCCGGCGACGGAGAGCAGGATGGCCAGCCCGTGCCGCCGGATCCGCCCCTGCCAGCCGGAGAACAGCCCACCGAGCAGCGCCCCCACGGCGGGGGCGGCCACCAGCAGGCCGACCGTCTTGGCGTCGCCCCCGTACCAGAGCACGGCGATGGCCGGGAACAGCGCCTTCGGCTGGGCCAGCACCATGGCGGCGAGGTCGGAGAAGAAGGTCATCCGGACGTTGGGCCGGGTCCCGAGGAAGCGCAGCCCGTCCAGCACCGAGGCCCGCCCCCGGCGCCCCTCCGGCAGCATCGAGGGCAGCCTCCACATGGCATACAGGGCAGCGACGAAGGTCACCGCGTCGATCAGGTACGCCGCCTGGTACCCCCACCAGCCGACGATGAGGCCGCCGAGCACCGGCCCGGCCATCATCCCGGAGGTCATGGTGACGGAGTTCAGCGCGTTGGCGGCGGGCAGCTGCTCGGCGGGCAGCAGCCTCGGGATCATGGCCGACCGGGCGGGCCCGTTCAGCGCCCCGCAGACCGCCTGGAGCGCGACGACGGTGTACAGCAGCCAGACCCGGTGGTAGTCGAGCAGCGCGGCGGCGGCCAGCCCGACGGAGAGCACGGTGAGGCCGGTCGCGCTGTAGAGGCCGAGCTTGCGCCGGTCCACGGTGTCGGCGATGGCCCCGCCGTACAGGCCGAAGGCGACGAGCGGGACGAGCGAGAAGAGGCCGACCAGCCCGACCGAGAAGCTGGAGCCGGTGATCGCGTAGACCTGGAGGGAGATCGCCAGGGCGGTCATCGCCTGGCCCATCCAGGAAATGGTGCCGCCGACCCACAGCCGCCGGTAATGGGCGGAGGTGCGCAGCGGGGTCAGGTCGGCGAATATGCGGCGTCGGGGGCGCGGGGGCGAGGCGGTACCGGTCACAGCGGATGATAACCGGCGCCCGGTGGGCCGCCCCTGGAGAGCCGGTCGCGCGCGCTCACCCACCCGCACCGTCCTCCCCACCGGGACCCGGGGCCCCACGGCCGGGTCCGGCTTGCCGGTAACCCGCCATTATCACCGGGGATTTGTCCGAATCGGCGTACCCGTCCGGCCTCCCGATCGGCTCATGATGAAAGACTCGTATGTCCAGGGAGGCGTAGTGATCGAACCTGGCAACAGCACCACGAGCACCAGTGACACCGGCCACATGAGCCCCACCAGTCTCACCAGCCCGGCGGGCGACAGCAGCCCGCGCGCCCTGAGCGGTGTCACCACCCCCCTCACGGTCGGCGTCGAGGAGGAGTTCCTCCTCGTGGACGCCGACACCCTGCGGGTCGTCCCGGCCGCACCCCTCGTCCTCGCCACCGTCGCGGGGTTCCCCGAGCAGGTGCACGCCGAAGGGACCCGCTACCAGGTGGAGATATCCACCCCGGTCGCCGACTCGGCGGCCACCCTGCGCGCGGAGCTCGCCACCCTGCGGCGCACCCTCGCCGCGGCGGCCCGCGCACACGGCTGCCGGCTGCTGGCCGCCCCGTCGCCCGTCGTGGCGGTACCGGGGCCGCTGCACCTGACCGACGACGAGCCCCGCCAGCGCGAACAGCACCGGCGGTTCGGCGCCCTGACCGACACCCTGGTCAGCTGCGGCCGCCACATCCACATCGGCACCCTCGACGTGGACACGGCGGTGGCCGTGTCGAACCGGGTCAGACCATGGCTGCCCACGCTGATCGCGCTGGCCGCCAACTCCCCCTTCTGGAACGGCCGTGACACCGGCCACTCCAGCTGGCGGGCCATGGCCTGGTCGGGCTGGCCCTCGGCGGGCCCGCCCCCGCACTTCACGTCCACGGCCCACTTCCGGCGCTCGGTGCAGACCCTGCTCGGCTCGGGGGCGGCCCTGGACACCAAGATGGTCTACTGGGACCTCCGTCCGTCCGGGCACTGGCCCACGCTGGAAATCCGGGCACCCGACATGTCCCCCGACATCGACACGGCCGTCCTGCAGGCCGAGCTGGGCCGCGCCCTGGTGGCCACGGCCCTGCGGGAGATCGCGGAGCAGCGGCCCGATCCGCCCGTACGGGACGAGGTGCTGCGCCTCGCGCGCTGGCGGGCGGCGCACGACGGGCTGGAGGGGTTCGGCCTGGACCCGTACACGGGCGCCGAACTCCCGGCGGCCGACCTGGCGGAGGCCCTGCTCGACCTGGTCGCCCCGGAACTGGCTGCGTACGGAGACCTCGACCACGCGGCGAAGACCCTGGGCGGCCTGCTCCGCGACGGCTCGGGCGCCCACCGCCAACGCCGGGCCTACGCCCGCCGCCAGAGCTTCCGGGACGTCCTGCGTCAGGCGGCGGACGAAACGGAGGACTGCTGACCCTTCCGCCACGGACCCGCCCCGCACGCGCCGAGGACGTCGCGCCGGGGCGGGTGCCGGGACGGGCGCCGTCTTCCTCAGCCGCCCAGCATGACCTTCCACACCCGTGTCGCCACCTGGAGGCTGAGCCGGGTGTCCACGTCCGCGAGGTCGTGGCCGCCGATCTCGCGGATGCGCTGGAGCCGGTAGCGCAGGGTGCTGCGGTGGACGGCCAGCGTGGTGGCGGTCTCGTCGTAGTTGCCCCCGCAGTCGAAGTAGTGGGAGAGGGTCTCCACCAGCCGCGTGCCGTGCTGTGCGTCGTAGTCGATGAGGCTGCCGAGCCACTCCCGGACGAACGCCTCCAGTTCGCGGTGGTCGCTGCCGGGGCCGAGGATCCGGTACAGGCCGAGGTCGTCGAAGAACGTCGCCCCGTCCCGCTGGCGCGATTGCCGGCGGACCTCCAGCGCGCGCAGCGCTCCTGGTAGCGGCGCGGGATGCCCGCGGGGGATTCGCTGCGGCGGCTCACCCCGATCGCCCCGGCGCGGGTCCCGAGCTCGCGGGCCAGCGCCGCGTGCAGCACGTCGCCGTTCGGCTTCACCTCGGTCAGCAGCACCACCTGGCCGCCACGCCGCGTCGCCATGGCCCGGACCCCCACCGTCGCCGCCGCGTGTTCGACGGCCCGGGTGAAGGAGACGTCCGCTACGCGGCAACCAGCGCGTCACCTCCGCCAACCCGGAAGTGGCGTACGAGGCCTTGAGAAGTACGGCCGCGACCTGGTCGCCGAGGCCCGGCAGGGCAAGCTCGACCCGGTCATCGGCCGGGACTCCGAGATCCGCCGCGTCACCCAGATCCTCAGCCGCAAGTCCAAGAACAACCCCGTCCTCATCGGCGACCCCGGTGTCGGCAAGACCGCCATCGTCGAGGGCCTGGCCCAGCGCATCGTGCGCGGCGACGTACCGGAAGGCCTGCGCGAGAAGACGGTGTTCGCCCTCGACATGGGCTCGCTCGTGGCCGGCGCGAAATACCGCGGCGAGTTCGAGGAACGCCTCAAGGCCGTACTGAGCGAGGTGAAGGCCGCGGAGGGACGGATCCTGCTCTTCGTCGACGAGCTGCACACCGTCGTCGGCGCCGGCGCCGCCGAGGGGGCCATGGACGCGGGCAACATGCTCAAGCCGATGCTGGCCCGTGGTGAGCTGCACATGATCGGTGCGACCACGCTGGACGAGTACCGGCGGCACATCGAGAAGGACGCCGCGCTCGAACGCCGCTTCCAGCAGGTGCTGGTCGGCGAGCCGAGCGTGGAGGACACCATCTCGATCCTGCGCGGCCTGCGCGAGCGCCTGGAGGTCTTCCACGGCGTCAAGATCCAGGACACGGCGCTGGTCGCGGCGGCGACCCTGTCGCACCGCTACATCACCGACCGCTTCCTCCCCGACAAGGCCATCGACCTCGTCGACGAGGCGTGCGCCCGGCTGCGTACCGAGATCGACTCGATGCCCGCCGAACTCGACGAGATCACCCGCCGGGTGACCCGCCTGGAGATCGAGGAGGCGGCCCTGTCCAAGGAGAGCGATCCCGCCAGCAGGACCCGCCTGGAGGAACTGCGCAGGGAACTCGCCGACCTGCGGGCCGAGGCCGACGCCAAGCACGCCCAGTGGGACGCCGAACGGCAGGCCATCCGCCGCGTGCAGGACCTGCGCCAGGAACTGGAACAGGTCCGCATCGAGGCGGAGGAGGCCGAGCGTGCCTACGACCTCAACCGCGCCGCCGAACTCCGCTACGGCCGCCTGCGGGACCTGGAGCGCCGGCTGGCCGCCGAAGAGGAGCAGCTGACCGCGAAGCAGGGCCAGAACCGGCTGCTGCGCGAGGTCGTCACCGAGGAGGAGATCGCCGAGATCGTGGCCGCCTGGACCGGTATCCCCGTCTCCCGCCTCCAGGAGGGCGAGCGGGAGAAGCTGCTGCGCCTGGACGAGATCCTGCGCGAGCGGGTCATCGGCCAGGACGAGGCGGTCCGCCTGGTGGCCGACGCCATCATCCGGGCCCGCTCCGGCATCCGCGACCCGCGGCGGCCCATCGGTTCGTTCATCTTCCTCGGCCCCACCGGCGTGGGGAAGACCGAGCTGGCCAAGACCCTCGCCCGGGCCCTGTTCGACTCCGAGGACAACATGGTCCGCCTCGACATGAGCGAGTACCAGGAGCGTCACACCGTCAGCCGTCTGATGGGCGCGCCGCCCGGATACGTCGGCTACGAGGAGGGCGGCCAGCTCACCGAGGCCGTGCGCCGCAAGCCCTACTCGGTCGTGCTGTTCGACGAGGTCGAGAAGGCGCACACCGACGTCTTCAACACCCTGCTGCAGATCCTCGACGACGGCCGCATCACCGATGCCCAGGGCCGCACCGTCGACTTCCGCAACACCGTGATCATCATGACGTCCAACATCGGCTCCCAGCACCTCCTCGACGGCGCCACCGCCGAGGGCGAGATCAAACCGGACGCCCGGGCGCTGGTGGTGGGCGAACTGCGCGGCCACTTCCGCCCGGAGTTCCTCAACCGGGTCGACGACATCGTGCTGTTCAAGCCGCTGGGCGAGACCCAGATCGAGCGGATCGTGGAGCTGCAGTTCGACGAACTGCGCAGCCGGCTCGCCGAGCGCCGCATCACCGTCGAACTCACCGACACCGCCCGGGAGTTCATCGCCCACCAGGGCTACGACCCGGTCTACGGGGCGCGCCCGCTGCGCCGCTACATCTCCCACGAGGTCGAAACGCTCGTCGGCAGGGCCCTGCTGCGCGGCGACGTCCAGGACGGCGCCACCGTCCGCGTGGACGCCCGGCAGCAGGAACTGGTCGTCACCTACGAGCCGGCCGAGCCCGCCGGGGAGGAGGCGGAGGCGGCATGAGCACCCCGCACACGACGACCGTCCACTGTCCGCACTGCGGCCGCGGCAACCGGGTTCCCGCGGCCGCCGCGGGCCGCCCCCGGTGCGGCAACTGCAAGCAGCCGCTGCCCTGGGTCGTGGACGCGGGCGACGACGACTTCGCCGAGGTCGTCGAGGAAGCCACCGTGCCCGTCGTGGTCGACCTGTGGGCGACCTGGTGCGGCCCCTGCCGCATGGTCAGTCCGGCGCTGGAGCAGGTCGCCACCGAACTCGCCGGCCGGATCAAACTGGCCAAGGTCGACATCGACAAGAACCCCCGGCTCGCGCAGCGGTTCGAGGTCCAGGCGGTGCCCACGCTCCTGGTCCTCGACCGGGGACGGACCGTCGCCCGGCAGGCGGGAGCCGCGCCCGCACCCGCCCTGCGCCGCTGGGTGGAACAGTCCCTCACAGGCCGGCAACCGGCCACGGAAGGGTGATCCCGATGACGGTACACACCGACCCCCACCTCGCCCTCGTACACCCCGTCAGCCCGCGCACCCTCGACGGATGCGAGGAATGCCTGCGGCTCGGCTCCCCGTGGGTCCACCTCAGGCTCTGCCTGACCTGCGGACGCGTCGGCTGCTGCGACTCCTCCCCGAACCGGCACGCACGCGGTCACGCCGCCGCCGACGGCCACCCGATCGTGGCGTCGATGGAACCCGGCGAGGACTGGCGGTGGTGTTTCGTCCACGAGGCGTTGGTGTGATGTCCGGCGACGGCGCGCGACCGCGCGAGGACCCGGCCCCGGCGGAGCCGGAGGAGCTCACGCCCTTGGAGACTCCGGACCTGTACGGCGCCTACCCGCGCCTCTCCGACGACCAGATAGCCCGCCTGGCCGAGCACGGCGACCGGCGCGAGGTGTGCCCGGGCGACGTGCTGATCCGCGAGGGCGAGCGGTGCGAGACGTTCTTCGTCGTCCTCAGCGGCTCCGCCGCGATCGTCGAGGACCACGGCACACCCGAGGAGCACGTGCTCCGCGTGCACGGCCCCGGCCGATTCCTCGGCGAGCTCGGCCTCCTGCACGGACAGGTGGCCTTCTACACCGCCGTCGCCAGAGAAGGGGGAGAGGTCCTCGTCCTCTCCGTGGACCAGCTGCGCCGCCTGGTCACCCGGGACCCCGTCCTGGGCGATCTCGTCCTGCGCGCCTGCCTGGGCCGCCGGGCCCTGCTGGTCGGCCAGGGGGCCGGCTTCCGCATCATCGGCTCGCGCTACTCCCCCGACACCCGGCGGCTGCGGGAGTTCGCCGCCCGGAACCGGCTGCCCCACCGCTGGGTCGACCTGGAGACGGACGAGGAGGCCGAGGCGCTGCTGCGCCGCTTCGGCGTCGGGCCGCAGGACACCCCCCTCGTCATCTGGCGCGACACCACCCTGCTGCGCAATCCCGGCAACGCCGAGCTCGCCCGGCTGATCGGTCTGCCCCGGCTGGCGGCGTCGAACGGCGGGGGCGACCTCCTCGTCGTGGGCTCCGGGCCGGCCGGTCTCGCCGCCGCGGTGCACGCCGCCTCCGAAGGCCTGGGCACCACCGTCGTGGAGGCGGTCGCCACCGGCGGCCAGGCCGGGACGTCGTCGCGCATCGACAACTGCTTCGGCTTCCCCTCCGGCATCTCCGGCGCCGAACTCACCGAACGCGGAGTGCTCCAGGCGACCAAGTTCGGCGCCGGGATCAGCGTCCCGGCGGAGGCCACCCGCCTCGAACCCCGCGACGACCACTACGCCGTGAGCTTCGCCGACGGCACGGAGATCACCGCCCGCGCCGTCATCCTGGCCACCGGCGCCCACTACCGCCGGCTCACCATTCCCGGCATCGAACGCCTGGAGGGAACCAGCGTCCACTACTCGGCGACCCTGTACGAGGCCCAGCAATGCCGCACCGACCCCGTCGCCGTGGTCGGCGGCGGCAACTCCGCCGGGCAGGCGGTCCTCTTCCTCGCCGGGTACGCGCCCAAGGTGTACCTGCTGGTACGCGGAGCGGACCTCGGTGCCCACATGTCCCGCTACCTGATCGACCAGGTCGAACGGCATCCGCGGATCGAGACGCTGCTGCACACGGAGGCCTCCGAAGTCATCGGCGCCGAGGTGCTGGAGGCGGTCGAGGTGGCGGACAACCGCACGGGGAGCCGCCGCCGTCTCGCCGTACGGGCCCTGTTCGTCTTCACCGGCGCGGACCCCGACACCGGCTGGCTGTCCGGCACCCTCGCGCTCGACGCCCGCGGCTTCGTCCTCACCGGAGCCGAGGCCCAGGCCTGCTCGGCCCCGGGAGTATGGGAGGCCCGGGGCCGCGACTGCCTGACCCTGGAGACCAGCCTGCCCGGCGTCTTCGCGGCCGGCGACATCCGCAGCGGCTCGGTGAAACGGGTCGCGTCGGCGGCGGGTGAGGGCACGATGGCCGTCCACTTCATCCACCGCTACCTCGGGCACACCGTCACCGCCGGCAACACCGACGACTCCCCGCGAACCCGCCCCAAGGAGTCCGCATGGCTCGCATGACCGGCCGGCACGCCTTACACAGGTAAGGCCATGAACGACGACCCGCGCCGACGACCCGCGCCCCCATGAAAACGCCAAAGCCGCAGGCGAGATCGTTTCTTCACCTGCGGCTCGCAGTGGGGCGGGTGGGACTCGAACCCACGGCCGACGGATTATGAGTCCTCTCGGGATCTTGGCGGCCCTTGCACATCAATGCCTATCCGTGACGTTCTTGCAGGTCAGGAGGCATGTGACGTGCCTGTCCACTCCGGCCTTTGCCAGCCTCTTCCTGCCCTTGTGTCCCCTTGGCGTCCCCTTACGGTCCTCGCGCGGGGCCCCGCGCGTCCCAAACTCGCATAGCCCACGGTCAGGGACAGGGCTGCAACTTGCGAGCAGCGGATTCAGCTTCCAACGCGCAGAGGCTCCACCCCCGCAGTTCCTGGGGGTGGAGCCTCATGGCCTGTTCGGCCTCACGTCGCGGCCAGACTATCCCGGACGGGGCCGGCCTGGCGAGCGCCTTCGGCTCAGCTGGAGCTGGGCGCGGCGGGTACCTGGCGGCGGGACCTTCGGGATCGGACCGAGGTCTTCTTCGCTTCTTCGGTCGCCGATTCCGGCCCTTCATCTTCGGCCGCGTCGGGCCCAGCTGCGGGCTCGCTGCCCGCCGTCGGTTCATCGGTGGACGCCGTGATGGGCTCCTCCGGCCCAGGGCCGGGGGCAGCTTCGGTGGGCGGCTCCGTCTGCGAGTCCTCGCCTGTCGGGCCTTCGTCGGCGTTGCGGCTGCGGATGTCCTGCTCGGCGATGGCGTTGGCGAGGGCGTTATCGAAGGCGTCCTCCCAGGGGCGGTGGCCTACGTAGTGGGGCTTGAACTCGAAGGCGGGAAGGAGGTCGTTGGTGAGCTTCTCAAGGATGAGGTCCGCGGGATCGGCATCCTCGGCGTCGATGAGGGAGATGGCGGCGTGGTAGAGGCGACCCTTGAGCAGGCCGAGGCGGGGCGGTTCGCCTTCGCCGGCGGGCCTGGTGTTGCCGATGATCCACAGCTGGACGAAGGCGCCGCCGAAAATGGGGCGGAAGCCCAGGGCGCGGCCGTCCGGGTATTCCATCTCGGCGGCCCCGTTGGCGAAGTTTGCGTTGCGAAGGGTGAATCCGATGCCGAGGGCGTTGCCGATGGTTTCGGCGACCTGCCTCGTGGCGTCGTCATTGATGAGCATTCGGTCTCCAAGAGGTCATGCAGACGGGGCCGCCCCGGGGGTGGGGCGGGCCCGCCGGATGGGGTTAGAGCTCGGGGTGGGTGCTGGTCTGGTTGCCGAACCAGAAGTCGATGTAGTCGTCGACGGTGCCGGTGAAGCGGCTGGCGGGGGCATTGCGTCCGTAGGTGACGGCGAGGGTGTCGATGAGGCCGGTGATGGGGTGGACGATCGTGAGGTGCATGGTGACGTCGCCGTCGCGGTTGGGCGTGAGGTGGGCCTTGACGCGGCGGGCGTCGTCGTCGCGGGGGGTGATGAGGATGCTGTCGCCGATGATCGTGTAGCTGTCGGCCTGGATCTGGACGGCGATGGCCTGGTTGCGGTTCATGGTGTTCCCTCCCTTTTGTTGCTTATATTCTATATGCATTCCTGGGTGGCACAAGAACGTGCCTCAAGAGGTTTCAGCAGGTCAGGCCCCTATGATGTGCCCGCCAGGACGACTTCCAGCCGACGGATGCGCGACAGGAACTGGGCGCCCTCCACCATGCGGTCCCGGCGGGCGTGCGACTCCCGCCACTCGGCCGACGCACGAACGTACGGGTCGCCTTCGACCAGCGTGTCGGCGCAGGCCACCAGGACGTGCGGGCCGAGGTCCCACAGGATGGCGTTGACGGCTGCGCCGGCGGCGGCCAGGGGGTCGACGTCCGTCATGGCCCAGCCGAAGTCGTGGGGGTTGAGCTCTCGGTCGCGCAGGTGCTGGGCCGCGGCGCGGTACATGCCCCCTGTGCCGCTGCACGGGTCGTTGAACTTCGCCCCCGGGGCGGGCGTCTCGTCGGTGAGCAGCAGCATGCGCGCCATGAGCTCGCTGAGCTCCGGCGGCGTGTGGAATTCCGCCAGGGCATCGCGAGCGCCACGGGACCGCATGACGGTGATCACCGCGCCGAGCACGTCGGCATGGGAGTTGCCCCCGAAGTCCGGGGCGGCGCTGGTGAGGTGAAGCAGCCCGCCGGTGAGGGCTGCGCGGGCAACCGCTCGGACGGCCTGGGTGCGGTTCCGCTCGGGGTGCTCGTCGTAGAGCCAACGGTGCAGGGGGGCGGCGCGGTCGATGAGGTCGGGGCGCTGGATCCACCATCTGACCCAGCACTCGCGGAGGGCTTCGTGGAAGTCCTCGTCGCTGAGGTCGAGCCACCAGTGGGCAGCCAGGGGTGCGTCTGGACCGCGCAGCGGCCAGAGGGCAAGGGCTGCGACGACTCCCGCAGGTATTTCCAGCCTGTTGCCGCCGTGGGCCCCGTACCAGGCGGCCTCAACGGCTTCGGCGATGTCATAGGCGGCGTGGTGGGGGTTGCGCTGGAGGGGCATGTAGCGCCGGTTCGCCAGGCGGGGGGTGGGCGGGTTCGGCTTGGCGCTCTGGATCGGTCGGCGAGGCGGGACAGCGATGGTGACGGGGGCCGGCGGAGGGGGGAGGTCGGGGAGCGCCGGGCGGAAGGTGGCCGGCGGGATGGGTGCGGGGGCCTTGCGGGGCTGGTCTTCGCTGAACAGGTCGAGCTGCATGGTGTCTCTTTCGGTGAGGGTGGGGGCGGCCGGTTGGTGGCCGCCCCCACCGGGGGGTCACTGGTGGTCGAGCGGGCGGTCGGCGGTGTTTCCGTGCGCCACGAAGAGGTCCCACATGCGGGTCATCTCGCGGAGGGCGTCTTCCTTGGAGGTGGCGTTGACTGCGGCGACAGCGAGGCCGTCGCCCTCGATCTGCCGGAGTCGGCTGTCGTGTGCGGCGCCTCCGACCGGCGGCTGTTCGGCGGTCACGGGCCGGATGGTGTTGCCGTCGGCGCGGAAGATGACCCACCAGATGGGGCGCGGGGGGTAGAGGGCGAGGAGTGCGGCGACGTGGGAGCTGGCCTCGCTGGCGAGGCGGGGAACTGCGTCGGGGCCGGTGAGCTGCAAGGCGAGGTCGAGCAGTTGAGGTGCGGCGAAGTAGCGCAGCAGGTCGTGGTGCTGGGCCGGGGTGAGGTTCACGAGGTCGTCGGGGCGGTCTCGCCAGCTGCGGTCGAGGGCCCTTTCGATGTTCGCCAGCGCGGCCTTCAGGCGGCGCTCGTCCGGCTTGTGGACGAAGAACAGCAGGGCCATGGTGCCGAGGTGGTGCTCGTGGGTGGGGATGGAGGCGGGTTCGTGGTGCTTCACGGTGGCTCCTGTGGGGTGGGGCCCACCCATACATAAACGTCTATTCTATAGGCATTCATGGCATGGGCGGGTGGCGTGCGGAAGGAACAGAGAGTGCATGCGTGAGGCGTCAGGAGCGTTCGCGGGCCCGGATACAGGCGTACGCGGCGACGATGAGGATGTCGATGCCGATCCAGCCCAGGAGGCCGAGGGCGATCTGCTGGAGGGTCACTGCACACCTTTCGGTCGAGTGGGATCCCGGGCGGCCGGCGTCGGCCGCCCGGAGGGAGGTCAGGCGCGGCGGGCGAGGGTGTCGCACAGGGGCTGGAAGATCACGGCGGCCGCCTGCATTTCGTCACCGAGGTGCGGCCGGTCGGCGACGGGGACGAGGAGCGTGATGGGCATGTCGACGACCTCATCAAGGAAGAGGCCCGGCCATTCGGCGTCGAAGGCGCCGGTCGCGCGCCGGGCGGCCGCGGTGAAAACCTCGTTGATGATGCCGAGCAGCCCATCGATCTCCGGGCGGGTGAGTCGGGCGTCGGCCGTCAGCTTGCCCTCGATGCGGTCGTGGTGGTCGGTGCCGATCATCGTGCGCGCCTTCCTTGATTCCGGAAGGGCTCACCCCTTCCTCCTTCTTCTATTCTATATGCATTCGGGCCGCTGGCAAAGATCGCCGGACAGGAATATCACGCCTGCGGGGAACTATTTGCGCAGGTCAGAAGCACCGATATCCCGAATGTGGAGGGCGAGCCGGGATCCAGCTATCACCTCTCCGATACGCATGTCCGGCCCCACGAGGCGTGTGTGGTCGTCGTCCTGGATCACGCCCTGGTCGACCAGGCCGTCCAGCAGGGCCTTGAAGGTCGGGTACCAGTTGGCCGGGTCGCGGCGCCGGCGATCGTGCGGGTGGAACACGGCGATGACGTGGACCCGGTCGAGCTTCGGCAGATCGCGGGAGGCGAAACGTGCGGCCTGCCGCAGGGCGCGGGTCTTCTGCGCACGCTGATGGTGGTGCAGCCGGTCGTTGGCATTCAGCAGGTCCAGGCCCGGGGGGAGGCGGATCAAGAAGCGTCGGCCGGGCAGGCCGTCGAACCAGTCCTTCTCGTCGGCCTCCCCCTTGGGCAAGACGGCCGGGGTCTCGCCTTCGCTGGCGGGCGCGTACCCGGTCAGCCTGGCCTTGCCGGCGCGGGTCCGTGCGCTCGGATGCAGCGACACGGTGAGGATCTTCCGGCGGCGCTTGCCCGTATTGGCGTCGACGACGACGGCTCGGGCGTCGCCCTCGGTGTAGCTGACCACCCGGAGCCGGACGTCTCCGAGGTCCATCGGGTGGCAGGAGACGAAGATCCGGCCGGGCCAGATGTGGGTCATGGTCAGCTCCTTGCTTTTGGGGGTGCACTGCGGGGGCGGGTTCCTGCCGCCCCCGCGGGCTGTCTCAGGCGGTTTCGGCGGTCGGGTCGGCGTTGGATCCGGTGAACATGGCGCGCAGCGCGCCGGCGCGCACCAGGCGCAGTGCGAGGGAGCGTCCTGCGCCCTGCGGGTGAGCTGCGTACCCGGCACAGATGGAGCCGGTGCCCGTGCCGAGGGTGTCGTGGCAGACGATGTGCCCCTCGTTCGCGATGGCGTGGGCGGTGAGTTTGCCGAGGCGGCCGGGCACCAGGTGCATGAGGTTGCCGGGGCGGAAGATGCATGTGGGGCATCGGTCTCGGCAGATCCTTACCGTTCCGGTTTCCGGATCGGCGACAGGGTCGACGTGTTCGGTCATGGCGCGGGCCCTCCGGTTGGCCGTCCCCGGGGGTGCCCGGGGACGGCTGTCCTACGATTCAGGCGGCAGTGGTGGTGACTGCCGCGGTGTTGTCCTGGTGGGCGACGGCCTCGATGACGACGCCGGCGTAGGTGCCGTAGGTGCGCCGGACGGTCGCGTTGGGGTACGTGTTGGAGGGCCGGGTGTGCGAGTCGGGGTTTTCGCTGCCGATGAGGGCTGCCCAACGCTCGTAGATGCCGGTGGCGGGCCGGTCGAAGTAGATCTGGAGGCCGAGCCGGTGGGCGTCGGTGTCGTCCCAGACGGGGCCGAGGTCGATCCGAGGGACGGGCAGGTCCGGGTTGGCCTGGGCGATCAGGGCTATGGCGGCCACCGGGGCCAGGACTTCGCGCATGGTGGGGTCGGTCATGGTCGCTCCAGTCAGGATGCTTCGTCGAGGATGAGGGCGAGCTGCTCGTGGCGGTTGAGGTGGTTGTCGCACTTGGTGCACATGCGTTCGGCGGCGCGCCGGTGGGCGCGGACGCCCTGCTTGCTGCCGCAGGACTGGCGGCTGACGGGCGGCAGGAGCTCGCTGTCGTCTGCTCCGTCGACGGCGGCGAGGATCGTGCCGTCGTTCCAGATGCGGCCGCCGCACACGCCGTCGAAAGCGGCCTTGGCCGGGTTGACCTGGCGGATGCAGGCGGCCCGGAACGGGCAGCGGCCACAGACGTACAGGATCGGGTCGCAGATGTCGCGCAGGTCGCTGATGTCCGTCCAGCGGTCTGCGGCGGGCGAGAAGTCGTCGTCGCCGAAGCAGGGCGCGTGAGCGGTCACCTGCGTTTCGGTGGTCTGCCGGGGTCCGGTCACAGGACGGCCTCCAGTCGCTGGCCCAACCACCTCGCGACGTTCACGCTGACCGCGTTCCCGGCCTGCATGGTCTGCTCAGCCTGGGTGCCGTAGACGACGTACTTCTCGGGGAACCGCTGACCGAGGAGCTGTTCGCGGGGGTTCAACATCCGGAAGAAGCAGTCCTCGACGGCGGGTGCGGTGCGCACGAGGCCGGCGGAGTCGCGGGTGGCGAGGGTATGGATCGGCTCGGCCGCGGTCTTGACGGCGGCCTTGCGGTAAGGGATGACGAGGGTGTTCCGGGCGATGGCCGGGGCGACGCCGCCAGGCACGACGAGCCCGTGGTGATTGCCCTGAGCGGTGACGGCCGCCAGAGGGTCGGCGGCCCGGGACGCGGTGGCGTTGTTGCGGTACTCGATGATGAACGGGTCCACGGTCACCAGGGCCTCGCTCTCCCGGGTGAGGCGGGTGCGCAGCGGGACGTCGACGGGCGCGGCTTCGGTGTTCCAGGATCCGCCGGTGGGAACGAGGAGCGCGTCGCCCTGCTTGACGGTGCGGGTCGGCAGCGGCTGACGTCCCACCGCGAAGGCCCGGTCGCCTCCGTTCTTGCCGTGGACGAGGTTGATGCCGCTCGGCTCGTAGGGGAACTTGGCCAGGCCGGCGTGGATCCGGGCCATGGTGGTCTCCGCCAGAGGCTTGCGGCGGTCACCTATGCGGGTTCCGAGGTCGGCCCAGTTGATGATGTCGCTGGCAGGCCGGACGTAGGGCTCGACCATGGCGTGGCCGCAGGCGGTGTTGGGGCAGCAGTAGATGTAGTCCCGCCGGTACTTGCCGATGCGCTGGTTCTGGTTGTTCCAGGACTGGCGAGCGTGGACCTCCTGACCGCAGTCCATGCAGTAGGCGAGGGGGCGCGGTTCCACATCCGGTGCCCGCATGGTCTTGAGGGTGAAGATCACGTACATGCGGTCGCGCCACTGGGGGGCGCGCAGATTCGTTTCGTCTCCCACGTGGGCGCTGGAAACGGAGACGATCTGTGCGCGGTAGCCGAGCTTGTCCATGGTGGCGATCCACTCCGGGAAGAGGATCCAGTCCAGCCCGAACTCGACGACGTTCTCCACGATGACGGCCTTGAACTTCTTCGCCTCGGCAGCGCGGACGACACACCACGCGGTGGCCCGGGTCCGTTCGAAGGCGTCCTTGGGCAGGGAGTTCCAGCCGTCGAGGCCGTCGAGCATGTCGAGCTGTTCGGATTCGCGTCGGCGGCCGCCGGCGGGGCTGATCTCGGTACAGATGACGGAAGCCCACAGGACGTCTGCGCGGGGCAGGTACTTCATGGGAAAGCCGGTGATGTCGATGCAGGCGTGGTCGGCGTTGGGATGGTTGGCGGCGTGGCTGTCTATGGCGAGCTGCCAGTGGTTGACGCCGAGGACAAGCTCGTATCCGGCTTCGGTGAGGCCGGTGCTGCTGCCGCCGGCGCCGCACAGGAGGTCGATGACGCGGTTCACGGAGGTGGTGCTCCAAGAGGTCTGCCGGGGCCCCGCCCCGGCGTGGTGCCGGGCCGGGGCGGGGTGAGACGGGTGAGGGGTCAGAGGGTGCGCAGGCCGCCGTCGGCCTGGGCCACGCGAAGGAAGGCGATCCAGCGGGCCCAGGTCTGGTCACCGAAGGGCAGCTCGGCGCAGTCGTAGTTCGGGTGCGCCTCGTACCGGTTCAGGGCGGCGGCGATTTCGCTCGGGGTGACCCAGTACCCGCAGAAGCGGAGCTTGTAGGCCGGGATGGCCTCCGGCTCGTCGTCGGCGGCTTCGCGGACACCGTGGTACGCGGCAATGAACGCGATCTTCGCCTTCTTCTGGTCCTCGGTGAGGTCGGCGGTGTCCGAGAGGTGGGCGAGCTGGAGCCCGTACTGCTCCAGGGTCGGCCACTGCGGCCGGTCCGTCTCGACCGTCATGCCGAAGTGGGCCATGGTGTCGATGACGCTGGCGCCCTGGAGGGCGGACAGGGAGAGGTTGTCGCGGGGGCCCGCGCCCCGGATCGCCCGGTCCTCACCCACGATGTAGAAGTCGTAGCCCATGTGCTGTCTCCAAGAGGTCTGGGGCCCGGCCGCCATGGCGGCGGCCGGGCGGGGTGCTACTTGTGGGCGGCGTGGAGGCTGTGCTGTCCGCCGCAGGTCATGCAGCGCGGGGCTCGTATGCGGGCCTCGTAGCGCAGCTCCTGCGCGACGATCACGGCGAGTCCAGCGGTGATGCCGCAGGCGAAGGCGAGGAGCCAGGTCACGGCTGCCTCCCGTCGCGGACGTCGCACGGGTCGGTCAGCTGGATGACCGCGATCAGCACGCCCTGCACGTCGCCGGTCTGGCGCGCGTTCTCGAGGGCGGCCTGAACACGGGCGCGCTGCTCCGGGGTCTGAGGGTGGGCGAAGAGGTGGTTGCAGGAGGGTTCGAGGTCCTGAGCCTGTGACTCGGTCATGCCGCCTCTCCTATTCCGGGCTCTGGCCGATGAGGGCGACGGCGACCGTGACGACGCTTCCGTCACCGGCCCAGACGGAGAGGGGCCAGTCGCTGCCGCCCTGCTGGTGTAGGCACCGCCAGCCCATGGAGCGCAGTTCCTCGACCTCCCGGCCGTACCGGGCGACGGCGTCCTCCGGCTTGGGGAAGAAGTCACAGATGGGCTCGACTGTCGAGTGGTTGCCCTTGACGCCGGTGATGCTGACTGCCTTGAGGGGCTTGAAGCGGCGGCCGAGGGCGCGCTGCTTGACGAACGCCGTGATCGCGACGAGCAGCGGCAGGTGCTGGTTGCCGTGGTGGGCCTTCGTCCCGGCCTCGGTGGAGTCGTAGACGATCTCGCGGATCGTCGCGACGTCGTCCTTGAGGCGCTGCACGAGCCAGCCGCGCACGTCGGCGGGGTCGGTGGTCAGCGTGTCCTCGGATGTGATGTGGAGGTAGGAGCCGTCGTTCAGTTCGGCGGTGATCCCGTACATCCCGCCGCACAGCTCGACGTCGGTGACGAGTCCCATGCGGCGCAGCGGCGTGATGATCGGCTCGTAGGCCGACCACAAGGCCTGCCACGTCCGGTCGTCGGTGTTGCCGTGCTCGGGCAACGGGGCGAGCTGGGAAGCCTCGCTGTTCATGATCTCTCCAAGAGGTCGTTGATGGCCAACATTACAGAGTTGGGATCTATCTTTGAAGCCGATTCAGGGCGCTTTCGCGGAGCCGAACCCCTCCCCCGTTTCTTCTATTTTATATGCATCCGTGGGGGTGTCCACATTCCTGCGGGACTTTCGCCCTCGGGACACAACTTCTTCCTGCGCTGCGTTCTTCCAGTTGCGAACCGCGTCCCTGGCCACGCTCCGGGCCTCCAACACCACGCCGGCGCCGAGGTCGGCGCGACGCAGCCGCTCCTCCGCATCCCGGTGCCACTGCTCCCAGCGGCCATCGTTGGCCTGCCTCTCAGCGTCCCGCTCCAGCGCCTGCTGCCGCTTGCGGTCCGCACGCGGATTGGTGCCACAAGCGCGACAGGAGGAAGCGGGCTTGTCCGCGTGCTTGGGGCATCCCTGCGTCTGCGGCGCAGCCTGCTGGTCGGTGGTGCCGGCGGTGCCCGAAGGCTCCCCTGCGGCGGCAGCCGCGGGGGTAGGGGGGAAAGGAAGGACAGAGGAAGAACCAAGGAAGGAAGGGGTTCCATCAGTGGAACCGACAGGGTTCCCCGCTTGGAACTTCCCGGGTTCCACCGGCGGAACCCGGCTCTCGTCATCCCCAGGGTTCCCCGCGTGAAACCCACCCTGTTGAGGCTCCTCCTGCGGTGCCGGGGCCTTGTCTTTCGCCCGGTTCTCGACGTCCTGGGCGGTCATCGCGGGCTTGGCCGGAGCCGCTCGCTTGACGCCCGGCCGCGCCTTCGCAGGGTTCTTCGGGGCGGCCCTCTGGGCCTCCAAGCGCGCCTTGAGGTCGGCGGTGCTGGGGATAGGAGGGATGCCGTTCGGGAAGACGCGGTAGACCGCAGAGCGCCCGGCCTTGCCGGTCTGGACACGCTCCACCAGGCCCTTGGCGACAAGCTCGGTGACCAAGGTGATCGCCCGCTTCTCGTTGACGCCGATCCACGCGGCCAGTCGAGCCAGGCCCGGACGGGACAGACGGGTCTCGTCGTCGGCGGAGTCGGCGAGCTTCTGCAGCGCGAGCTTCTGGCTCTGCGTGACCACTTCCTTCGGCAGGTAGCTGGCAACGACCATCAGGTGGATAGACAACGGAGCCCCTAGGCGGTGTTTCTGGCAGGACGGGGGGCCCCGCCACTGCGGCGGTCGCGGTGGCGGGGCTGAGGAGGACGGGCGGGACCCGCGCTACTGGGGGACGGCTGTAACCCGGATGGCGCGCGTCGTCTTCTTCGCTGCCGTACGCATGGGGATGGCGATCCCCGCTTCCTTCATCACGGCTTCCATCCGCTCGAAGTCCGCGCCGGTCTTCTCGGGAACCGGCACGCCGAGGGCTTCGAAGGTGTCGATCATGGCCTCGCGGTCAACTTGCTGCACCGGCTTGCCCCCGGTCCATCGCAGCCGGTTCGGGCCGTAGACACCCGCCGGCGAGTCGTCCAGCTTCGCGCGGGCGTTCTTCTTGATCCGCTTCCCCTCGTCCTCCATCTCGTGCCCGCGTACGTACTCGGACAGCGCGGCCTCACGGTCGGCGTCGTTGTGAATGAGGACCGTTTGCACGGCGGCCCCGGGGGTCTTCGGCTCACCCCAGCACGGCGTGCGGAAGGGGCAGTTGTCGCAGATGGCGTCCAGCCCCGGCCCGTCGAACGACCGCGCGGCCTCCTCGGGGCGCTCGCGCTCCATCACGCGCTGCACCCACCAACGCGCCCGGGTCGCTTCGGCCCTGTCAAAGTCGAACTCCTGGACGTGCTCCTCCCCGTTGTCGCGGTTGACGAAGCGGAACCGGATCCGGCCGACGTCGATGGGGCCGAGCCTGGCCAGCGGCTTCTGTCCGTGGATGTCCAACCAGCCCACGGTGCGCAGGAGGTCGGCGTACAGGTAGACCTGGCGGATCTCTGCTGCGGTGGCTCCGTAACGGACCACCTTGTCCCACAGGAAGGTGCTCTTGGTCTTGACGTCCTCGACGGTGACCACGTCGGCCGGTACCGTCGGCCGGAGGCGCTTGGGCAGTCGTGCGGCGGTGGGCTCGTCGAGGTGGACGGCGTCGACGTGGCCGCGGATGGTGTCGTCGGCCACCGACGTCTCCACGAGCCACCCGTACTCGGTGCGGGCGGAGCCGAGCAGCCCTTCGTGAAGGTAGGTGCCCAGAATCGCGGCGCGCTTGTCAGAGCTGTCCGTACGTTGGGCGCCCGACAGGATGTATGCGGCCCTGCGCTCGCACACCGTGTCGGACGCGCCGAGCTGACGCTGGAGCGACCTGGGGCGCCGCGCGTCCTGGGTGTGCGCTGCGGGCCACAGCGAGGGGCTGCTCACGGGCTGGGCGGTCATCAGGCCGCCTCCCCTTCTGTCACGCCGTCGGCGTCCTTGCCCCGCTCGACCGCAGCCCGCAGCTTGGCGGCGGCGTCGCCACTGAGCGCCTGGTCCATGTCGACCGGGGGATTCTCGATCTGTACGAGTCGGTCGCTGATGGCCGCCTGGACGGTCGACGCTTCCTGCCGGGTGAGTCCCGATACGTCCGGCCGAGTCTTTCGCCACAGCTCAGCGAGGGCTTCCTTCTTCCCGGTCTCCTCCACCAGCTTGAGCCACGGCGCCAGCCTGTCGCCGGCGAGGACCGGCATGACGCGGGGCTGGGACTTCGCGGAGCAGCCCAGCCGGTTGAAGACCAGGTCCTCGATGGAGAAGTCGGGCAGCCGCAGCGGGCGACGCTTCTCAACTCGGAGGAGAAGGGACCTCGCCTTGATGACGTGCGGGTCCTCGTCGCGCTTCATGCGCACCCACACGGTGGAGTCGAATCCGAGGTCCTTGTGGCCGGAGACCTTCCATTCCTTACGGTTCGGGACCGGGTTGCCGTTGTCGTCCACGGCCGATACTTCCTTGCCGCGAGCGAGCACGACCGCGATGCCAGGGAGCGTCTGGAGGAGGTGCATGACCCGCGCCCACCGGTCCACGGCGTCGTTCCACAGGTTCATGGGGATGTCGATGCCGGCGTCGGGGTCCGAGGCGAGAACGACCTTGTTCTTCCTGGTTCGACGGGCCCTCTCCTGAGTCCAGTTGGTGAGCATGCGCCACAGCGCGGACCCTGAGTCGATGACGAGGACCACGGGCGGCTCTCCGTCTTCGGCCGCGCGGCACGCTTCGGCGTGGACGGCCTCCACCTGCTCCAGAATGTCGCGGTAGGACCCGTCGTGGTCGATGACGAGGTAGTCGGCGCCGTCGATGGCCGCGTACTCGTCGGCGGACCCTTCGGACAGGTCGATCCAGTAGGTCTGCCCGGTGAGCTGGGAGGCCGAGAATTGGGCAGCGGCGTAGGATTTTCCACTGCCCTCCTCACCCTCAATGAGGACCAGCGGGTACGGGACCTGGCCGGTCGGCTTGCGAACTTTGAGCTTGGGCGACGCCGGTCGTGCCGGCGCCTGCTGCTGGGACACGTCTCTCCAAGAGGTCGCAGTGCGGTCAGGCAGCGCGCAGGGCACGGATCTCGAAGTAGGCCGCCCAGTCGGGGCGGGTGCCGATGAGCATCCGTACGTAGCGGCTGCGGAAGTTGTTGTTCAGCCGGAACTCGTCGCCGCGTGTCGCCTCGCCGTAGCGGTAGCGCAGCAGCTCGAAGAGCATCCCGATGCCGATGCGCTGGAATCCCCGGTCAATTGCGTCCTGGACAAGGCTCTCCAGATGACGCATGACCCAGGGGTTCAGGGCGTGGAACGCCTCGAACCGCTCCTGGATGGTGAGCGAGCAAGCTCCGTCCGGGTGGCGCACGGGCTGGATGTCGTCCAGGCCGAACAGGGTGGGCTGCTCAAGCGACATGATCCCCCCTCGAAATGAAAACCAACGGTTCAGTGTTGGAATCTATCTTTCGACGTGGGGTCGTGTCGATCTCGAACAACTCAGGGCAGTTCCGGCGGATCTCGCATTTGCGCCTCCCTGGCGGTCGAATCACGGCTCATGCCACCACCCGAGCGCGGCGACGTACCTCTATTCTATATGCAAAGAGGGGTCGAATCAAGAACCGACCACCTCAAATGGTGATTACTCGGGGCTCTTTGTGGCACCCGGCCCACGAGGGATGATTCTCGACCCGTGGCCGTCGTACGTGCCCGCGAGGAGTGCATCGCGGACGCCCTCCTTGATCACCCACCCGCCACCGCGGGCGCTCGCCTTGAGTGCCGGCGCGTCATCGAGGAGAGGTTCGAGACGCCAGATCGGCGACCCCGAGAGGGTGTAGTCCGCCGGACGGAGTCGGCCCGTCTTCGCCGCGTAGCGGACCCCGGCGCTGTCCGGCAGCCCGAACAGCACCGCGATCTCCGACTGCCCCACCAGCGGGGGGAGATCTTCGACGCGCGACTCCCAGTACCCCGGCTGCTGCTCATCCACGAGACGCGCGAGGACGTCCTCGTGCAGCTGCTTTGGCCGGGGAGTCGTCGAGCCGTACCGCTTCGCGAAGTCCAGCAGCCAGTACGGCGAGCCCGAGATGATCCGTGCGTACTCGTAGTCAAGCCGCTTGTCGCGGCTGATCCACTGGCTTACCTGGAGCGGGCGCACTCCGTAGAGCGCAGCGAACTCCTTGACCCCCACCAGGTACGGCTTGCCGTCCTTCGCCTGAACCACTGCTGCTCCTCACCCGCGCCAACTGTGCATATAGATTGTATGCACGATGTCGGGGGTCCGGATACGGCGGTCATCTTGGTATGGTGGTGGTTCCAAGAGGTCGAGGGCCCCTGCCGTGAGGCGGGGGCCCTTTTCCATGTCGGGAGCCGGATCAGTTGGCCGGCGTTGTCCTGGGCGCGTCATACTTCGGCGGGCGTGCGTAACCCAGCAGCCAGCCGAACCGCGGAGAGATGTGCTCCTCGGCGAATCGGAACAGACCGTAGTAGGCGAAGATGACCGCTGGGGTCAGGACCCCAGCGACCGCGTCGGCAGGCAGTTCCAGGCCGATCTTCAGCGCCAGAGCCACGAGCCAGCCGCCGGCCGCCGGGACGCCGGTGCGGATGAGAGATGGGTACAGGTTCAAGGCTGCTCCTCGGATTCGGGGTCGGTCAGGAGAAGAGACGGCGCCAGGTCTCGGGGCCCGGGAGGCCGTCCGCGTCGGAGCCGCTCCACCCCTGGGCCCGCTGGAATGCGGCGGTGTTGAGCCGGTCGGCCTCGCCCCACTCCGGGCTCGGGCCGATGTCGTAATGAGAGCCGAAGCCCTTCTTCACGAGCTGCTGGCCCAGGCGCAGGATGTGGTCGTTGGACTGCCCCGGGCCGAAGGCGCTGCGGCCGGGGAACACCGGGGCTCCACCGCCCTGTGGGGGCTTCGTGTCTGTGGGCGGCTTGCTTCCGGCGTCGGCCAGGATTCCCGCCACCCGAACCCGGAAGTCGTCCATGTCGAATGTCGGATCGACCTTCCCGGGCTGCCACTCCTTGTGGCCGATCACGGAGGCCGCCGTCCACCCGTGCGCCCGGCACAGGGCGGCCGCCCACTGCGCAGCCGCCTCCACCTGCTCGGGCGGCCAGGGGTCCTTGCCATCGCCGAGATTGATGAGCTCGGCGCCGTAAAAGTGGGTGTTGCCGTCGGTGTCGGCCCTGGTGTCCCTCGGCAGGGCCGACTCGGCTCGGACGGCCTGGAGCACCGCGCCGTCCCCCTTGCCGGCGTGGTTGGTCCTGCCGTGGCCGACAAGGTGGATGACGCCTGCCTTGTCGATGACGGCGTGGCAGAGGGGTCCCGGCAGGTCGTCGTACCCGTCGTAGCAGAGCTCTACCGAGTAGTCGGTGCCCTGGCTCACGGTGTGGTGGATCACGACGCCGTTGACGGGGCCGAAGGGCCCTCGGTGGTTCCTGTTGTGGTTCCGCCAGTCGCCGACCTCTTCGACCGTGAGGCCGGCGGACTGGAAGGCGGACAGAACTCGGTCCGCGGTGAGCGGTGTTGCCATCGGGCGCTATTCCGAACTCCCCCGCGCCGGGATGGGTTTACAGGTCCAGCTTGGCCAGTAGTACAGCGACAAGGAGGGCGACAACGACGGGCGCGACGAGTGCGGAGAGAGCCAGGCGCCGGTTGGTACGGGCATCAGCCGCTTCGCGTTCTCGCTGCTCCCGAAGCTCGTCAAGGTCGCCTTCGAGTGTGCCGATCCGCTGTTCGACAGCCCGCTGGTCGGCGGCGTACACGTCTTTGGTGACCATCTGCTCCAGCCGGCTGGCCAGGGCGGCGAAGTCGGCGCGAAGATCGTCACGCAGCTGCTGCACCGCGCGCAGCAGCTCCCACGGCGTGGGATCTTGGTTCGGGCCGGTCACGCTGCTCCCCAGTCAGTCGGCCCCGCGCCGGTCTCCAGTCTACGACCGTTGGCGATCTACCCCGATTCACTTCACGTACGTGACCTTGAGCTGCGGCGGATGCGCCTCACCCACTCCCTCAGCCCGCCCGTAGTAGTCCTGGGAGGTGTTGGCAGGGTCCAACGCCACACCTCGCCACGATGCACCGTCGAAACCGGCGGTGATGTCGATCCACTTCCCCACGTTCCTTCCCCAGTCGATGGTCCGTGAGGCGCTATCGGAACTGAAGGTCGCGGGTCGCGAGAGATGACTATGTGGCTTGATCACTGCTTTGCCGCCGGCGCTGTAGTACCAGTGCGCGTAGTACAAGTAGAGCTCGGCCTTCTGGATCGTCGCGCCTGCCAATTCCGCTCCCAGAGAGGCGGGGAAACCGATCAGTGCCGCTTGCAGCCCGTTGTTGCTCGACACATATCCCTGTAGGCATTGCGATGCGTAGTAGCTGTTGTACGCGGACCGGTTCGCGTAGCTGCCGGACCAGGCGGCGTCGTAGATGCGGGTGAACTGCTGCCGCGGCGTTGGGGTTGCCCCCGTACCCGTGTTGAGGACCCCAGTCTCAGGCAGCGCGGGGCCGATGTCCTCGACGTATAGGACGGCCGGGCATTCGGGGCGACCGAAGACGGTGACTGACGCGCCAGCGGGGGCCCATTGGGAGCGGAAGGTGGTCAGGAGCCGATGTAGGCCCCCTCCGAATGAGGCGCCGGAGCGGATGAGCTCCATTCGGATGGGGCGCCAGGCGGCGCCGGCGAGAGGGAACACCCTGTTCTGGATGCCGGGGCTGGTGAGGGTGGGGCTGGAGGTGCCACCGTCTCGGAGTGTGATCATGACCTCGCCGCCTTCGGTGGAAGCGGTGACGTACGCGTCGAGGACGATGCGGTACATCCGGGCGATGTCCGCTTGAAAAGCGATTTCTACATACCCCAGTTCGGTAGAACTGCCAGCAACGGCGCTGGTCTGGCGGCTGAAGGCAACAAGGCCTCGGGGTGATTCGGCGAGACGGGTATCGATGCGTGTTCCGGCGAAACTCAGGCTTCCGGCGACGGCGAGGTCGTTGAACGCTGCGTTGCCCCGCTCATCAATGGTGGCGACAGGATTGCCGTTGTTGCGCAGGGTGAGGTAGTTGGGGGCTCCTGTGATCAAGGAGACGGCTTCGCCGCCTTCCTCGTCGTACAGGCGCAACCCCAAAGGGGAGATCTCGGCACGAGAGCCAGTGGTCCGGCCGCCGATCACGATGCGGCATGTCGCGTTGTCGAAGGTGACGCTTCCGGCACGGCTTCCGTCAGCGGTCAGTCTGATTCGGCCTAGGACGGTCTGGGCGGGCGCGGCGGGAGTGGGGATTCCGCTCATGTTCTGCCAGCTGCCCGCGACGTTGCCGTAGATGGAGCTGTAGCCCAGGATGGCGCCGCTGGCGTCTTCCCATCGGACGTGGATGCCTGCGGTGGTGCCGATCCAGTCCGCGCTGAGCTGGTAGTCAGCCGAGAGCCAGACCCGCTGGCCGGGCAGGGCGGGGAAGGTCCCCAGGGTGAGGTTCTTGTTGGTGGGGCTGGCCGAGGTGCAGTCGACTCGGATCGCTTTGGGGCTGTCGCGGCCGGGGGCGACCTGAGTCCAGGGTGCGGCAAGACGTCCGGTGGTGGCGGGTCCTTCGAAGGAGGGGTCGGCGACGAGATTGCCGTCCACCCCGATGGCCAGGTGTGTTGCCGTGAGCTGGCCGGCGACGACGTGCCGGCCGATGATCGTGTTGGAGGCGACCTCGTCTCCGGTCAGGGAGAGGGCCTTGACCTCGCGGGCGGTGAGAGTCTTGGCTGCGACCTTTTCGCCCGTGACGGAGGCGGCGACGAGCTCGGGGGTGCCAATGGACTCAGCGAGGACCATCCCGGCGGCCACGACCGACCGGATTTCCGTGTTGTCGAAGTCAGCCGTGCCGTTGGTGCCAGCGGAGACCTCGACCGAGACTGCAACGGTTGTGGCGCCGGCCGGGGCCTGGAGCTGGGCGTTGTACCGGGTCCAGGAGGCGCCGGGTGTGGGCAGGGCCTGGACGAATCCGTCTCCAAGGGGGGTGCCTGTGGAGTCGGTCCAGCTCAGGGCCAGGCGCACGGACTCACCAGCCCAGGTGGTGGAAGTGCGCGTGTCGAAGGCGCAGTAGAGGCGGTCGCCGGGGCCGACTGGCAGTTCGGTGAGCTGGAGTCTGCGGGTTTGTGGTGCCTCGCTGACGCAGGTGACGCGCAAGCCCCGGGGCGAAGCGTTGCCGTCGGTGAGGGACCAGAGCGGGTTGCCGTCGACGAGTTTCGCGCTGAGTGGGCCCTCAAAGGAGGCGTCGGGGATCAGGTTGCCGGTTCCGACGGCGAGTTGGTTGTGGCCCACGGCTCCGATCTGGAGGTGCATGCGGCCCACCGCCTGCTCGGCAAGCTTGGTCTCGTCGATGATGCCGTCAAGGACATCTTGGGCGACCACGGGGGCCGGGCCTGCGGGGCCTGCCTGTGGGGAGGGGTCTCCGGGGGTACCGGAGGTGTTGCGAGCCATCAGCCGTACCCAGATCGGCTGCGGGGTCGCGATGACGAGAGTGCCGCCCTGTGGGGATTCGATCGTCGCGGACAGAGTCTCAGGAGTGATCAGGAACTCGGTGGCGGTACTGGTATGAATCTCGATCCGGGCAAAGTCGAGCGGGGCCGCGATGCCGTCCCCTTCTCCAAGGAAACTTCCGTCCCAGGTGATGGCAACCCCACCAAGAACGGGCGCGATCGTGGGTCTCGTTGGCTGGGGAGGCGGCGGTCCATTGACGGCGATGACGCCAGCGGTGCCGTCGGCCTGGGTGCCGATGACCGCGCGTAGCGACCCGCTGTCGTCGTAGACCTCAAGAGCGGTGTCCTCAAGGGAGGCGTGGCTGAGACGCGCGGCCCGCTGGAGCTGGCTTATCTGCTTCTCCAAGGCGGCCAGGCGGCCACCAATGCTGGCGCTCATGCCTCTGCCGCCCCGTAGTGGAAGGAGTCGGCGCGGGCGAGTCTTACGGTGAGCGTCTCGCCGTCGGCTCCGCCGGGACGCGCGCTCCAGCCGGTAACGCGCATCCAGCCGCTGAAGTCGGTCCAGTCGTTGCTGACACGTGTGTAGATGTCATCGCCGACCTGGAAGCTGCCGAGTGGGGCCGCAGGGTGGTCGGGGGCGATCCGGATCTCCTCGATGGTGCCGCGGGCCTGGCGGCGGACACGTTCTGCCGCGGCTCGCCGCGCGAGGATGTCAGTGCCCTTGACATCGGGGAGGGCGAGAACGCTCTCCAGGCGCAGCCGTCCGTCGCGTACCGAGTTGATGGCGCGGCGCTTGGAGCGTCCCTCTCCTGCACCGGTTGCGATGATCGTCTGAGCGAAGTCATCGGCGGAGCGGGGTACGGGCGGTGCGTCGAGGATGTTCACCCCGGTCGAAAAGCTGACGTCGGTGCGGCGCGTACCAAGGCGCGGGTAGCCCAGGCGGATCCGGCGCCGGATCGTCCCGTCGGGGCCCCAACTGGTGTCGCAGGTGTAGTCGGGCGTGTCGTCGCCGTCGACGAAGTCGTCGACGGCGTCGCCGAGAACGGGCTCCTCCCACCAAGAGAACTTCAGTGGCTCGGCTGGCGTGCCGACCTTTGCTCTGGATGTGGTGTCGTCGACGGTGACGCCTAGGTTGCCGTCGGGCAGCGACTGGGCGTAGGCCCAAATGTCCCGAATCACTTGGCAGGGGTCGGCGTGGACGTACGGGCCGCGCCCGCCAAGCTCGCCGTGGATGTCGTGACGGCATTGGAGGTAGCTGGACCAGCCGGCCGCCTCTAGTGACAGCGTGCGGCCTTCGGGGATGGCCTGCCACAGCAACCCTCCCCATCGGAGGTGGCCATCGCGCTCGACGTAGAGCAGCACGTTGCCCTCGTCGAGGGCCTCGGGCCGGGAGCGGGCGAAGCGCGGGGCGAGCGTCGCGGTAAAGGCACCAGGCCCGTTGAGTTCGGGGCCGTACTCGACGTCGGCCAACGGCAGGTCGGGGTCGAGGATCTCGCCGGTTAGGGCGTGCTGCGCGAAGTATCGGGTGGAGGTGGTCACAGGGAGCCCTCCACAAACTCGACGTCGACGACGAGGTTCGTGCCTTGGTTGACGTCCAGGCGGAAGGTGTTCAGTTCCAGGCAGGACACCTGAATCCGGAGGTCCTGGGTAGTGCCACGCAACTCCGAACCTAGGTCGAGGGTGTCCGCAAGGATGACAAGGCCCTGGGTGGCGCCGCGGCTACCAGGGGTTGAGGCCTCGGCGAAGTCGTCGTCCATGAGGACTTCACCGCCGTATAGACCGCTGCCGATCTTGTGCCGCCACAGGCAGAAGGGCGCCCCTTCGAAGCGAATGCCGGAGAGCGTGGAGATGATGTTCGCGCGGACAGCCCACGGTGGGACGTCCAACGTGACTTTGGCCTGGAGGGGCCAGTCAGACCAGGTGGTGGCGTTCTGGAGTCTGGAGGCGGGGAAGCCTCGGACCACGGAGAGCCTACGCTCGCGGCGGGGGTTTGCGATGCGTCGCAGGTCGGTGATCATCGCCGCGGTGATCGTGCCGGTGTTGGCGGGAAGGTTGATCCGGGCCAGCGGAATCGCGGAGAACCCTGGTGGCGGGACAGTCGCCGTAGCGGACACTCCCGGAATGACGTCGAAGAAGACGATCTTGTCCTTGGCCGGGTTGCGGTTGCCCTCGTACTCGGGGTCCAAGACCCGCATCACGACCATGTCTGTACGCGGGGTGCCGCCGGTCGGAGCGATCGGGACTTGCTCGCTGCCGATGTTGTACGCGGTGTAGTGGCCCTGCCAGGGCACCGCGCGGCCGCGCACGACACCGGAGCCGTCGCCGACGAGGACACCGCCCGCGGGGACCGTCAGCGGAGTGACCTTCAGGTCGTTGCCTTCGGTGACGCCTTCGGATCCCCTGGCGAGGTCGCGGATCATCATGCGGAAGCTCTGGGCGCTGTGGGTGGCCCCGTCGGTGAGCAGGGGGATTGGTGTCAGGGTCACTGTTGCTCCCGAGTGAGGGTTGCCCAGGCAGCACGCCAGGAGACGGTCATCTGGGCCTTGTTGGTGGGGTCGGTGGCCTGCCAGCGCAGCTCGCTGCGGCCAGGCGGGAGGCTGAAGGTGTCGATGCGCGAGCCCGGCGTGAGGTTCACGTGGCCGCCGTTGCGGCGCAGGACGGACCGCCAGGTGGGCCGCGTGTCGATCTCGATCCAGTCGCCCGCGTCGATCGTGGTGTTCAGCTGGAGAGACCGGCTGGACTGGATGTGGGTGATGGACGGATTGGCGCAGGGGCCGGTGATCCGCAGCACTGGCCACGCGGGCGCCGTGCCGTCCACGGTGATCCAGCCGGGCCGGCGGTTGGCATCTGGCCCCGGGTTGACGGTGACCGGGGGTACGACGGGCGCGGTGAATCCTCCATCGGAGATCATGTTCAGCGGCATGGTGGTCTGCTGCTGCTCGTCGCTGTAGAAGTACGGGTCGGCGGCGAAGAACTCCAGGTCGATGGGGATCCAGCCGTACACCAGGGACGAAAGGTCTGGGTCGAGGCGGCGGAGGCGTCCCTTGAGGACCCGTACGTCCCGGCCGGGCAACTTGAGCCGCAGGTTGGTGGTCGCGCCGCCGGTAAGCCGGATGCGCGGGTCGTCGTGGACGCGTTGGAGCTCGTCGAGGACGTCCAGGGCTGCGGCTTGGTCACCGGGGGTACGGATGCCCGCGTGGATACGGACGGCGCGGCCGGCGTAGTAGTCGGCGCCGAGCCAGACACCGTCCGAGTGGGGCGGGTCGACATCTCCGGTGCGTACCTCTGGGCGGCCCAGCCCCTCGATCGTCGCGATGACGACGGAGGTCCCGACCCCGATGGCCACGCCTCCGATCTCGTGGCGGTGGTCGCGGAGGGCGGTCATCGCACCCCACCTCGCTTCGCGCGTCGCACCTGGTAGCCGACGGCCGCCGAGATCTGCTGCTCGGTCGCCCCAGGCCGGTCGATGCGGATGTTCTGGGTGCCGATGAGCGGGGCCGGGCGCTCGTCTCGGACGATGACCACGGTCCGGCTCTCGGGCTTGGCTTCCACTATCCGCGGGGTGCTCGTTCCCGGCGCCGTGAGCCGGTACCCGAACCGGTGGGCAACGTCGGCGAGGACGCGCTCTGCTGAACCGCGCTTCGCCGCGCCCAGAGGGATGAATGCTTCGCCCTGGGTGGGGGGCTCGGCGAACCGCACGATCCCGTTGCTCGTCGCGTACACGCCCGGCGTCAAGATCCCGCCGTCCGCGTACGACAGTCCACGCTGTGCTCGCGTCAAGTCGTTCAGGAATCGCTCGGCCTGGCCGCCGAGGACCTGCCGGATGCGGGCCTGCCCGAGCAACGCCACTTCGATGATCCGGTCTTCGTCCAGCTTCGTCGTGTCGGCGACGTCATGGATGCCGGTCCGGCTCGTGCGGATCGCGCTGATGATCTGGACGAGATCGTTGAGGGCGTCCCCGGAGATAACCTCCTTGGCACGCTTACTGACATCGTTGGCTTCCTTCGCTGCTCCTTGCGAGCGTGTCGCCTCAGCCGCTACCTGCTCGGCGGCCTTGTCTCCCTGCTGGGCCAGCAGCGTCGCCAGGTCCGTGTATCCCCAGGCCGCGAGCTTCGCGACGTTCTCCTCGAAGATCTTCTGGTTGTCGACGGCCGCCTTCAGCTGGTTGGTGAAGTCGCCCAGCGAGGCACGGGCGACCTTCCCCATCGCCGTGAGGTCGTCCGTCATGTCCTTGATGTACTTCGAGCTGCCGTTGGCCATCTTCCTGGTCAGCTCGATGCCGTCCTCGCCCATGTCGGCCAAGGCGTCGGAAACGTCCTGGCCAGCACGGCGGGCCACGGTGGCCAGCTCACGGCGCCACTCGACGGCACGGCGCCCGGCCCTATCCAAGTTCCTTTCGAACAGGGTCAGGTCGAGGACGTCGTCCTTGCCTCCCGTCTTGCGCGTTGAGTCGCTGCGGATGGAGGACAGGGAGGACAGCTCCGGAGTACCCGGCCGGTACGACCAGCCGGACAGACCGCCGTTGGCGTACCAGGCCACCTCCCCTCCGAAGCGGTGGACGACTTCTTCGACGATCGCCTTGGATCGGGGGCGTTTCGAGCCCGCGAGGGGCACATATGCCTCGCCCTGGGTCTCGGGCTCTGCCCAAACCCGCCACGCGCCGGCGGGCGCGATCTGCGCGACGTGCTGCTCCCGTACGCCGCCGTTCGCGTAGAAGGACAGAACACTGCCGTTCACCTGCGGGGCCTGGACGTAGTCGCTGATCCCGTTGCCGTCGTGGTCGTTCGGCATGGGGCTACGTCGGTAGAGGATCGAGATGACGACGGGGGGCGGCGGAGGCGCGGAGACATTGACGGAGATGGTCTTCGAGCCGGGGATGTTCTGGACGGACATGCCGATGGCGTCGAGGTTCGCCTTGACCGCGCCCATGTCGCCGGACAACAGCGCGGAGGTCAGGGCCTGGGCTGCTGCTTGGCCCTTCGTTGCTGCCGCCATCTGGATCAAGGTCAGGGCTCCGCTCCACTCGGCGTTGGCCTGGCCGCCGGCGAGCTGGAACGCGGCGACGACCCGGGAGAGGTCGGGCGGGCTGATGGGCATCTCGTTGCCGAAGATCGCCTGGAGCTGGGTACGGACGCCTTCGAGGTCGCCGCTGAGCAGGGCCGTCTTCATGGCCTCGGCCGCGTCCTTCCCGCCGCGAGCCGCTGTTTCGGCCAGGACCTTCATGCCCTGCTGCATCGTCACGCGGGCGTCCCGGGGGAGCTTCGCCGCGGCCCGGCCCATGTCGGCGAGCGCCATGCTCTGCATGACCTCGCCGAGCTTCCCGGGGTTGTTGGTGGCGGCGGCGTCCGCCCACGCCTGGGCGGTGTCCTTGCCATACTTCGCGGCGATGCCCGGGAGCTGTTCGAGCCCGGCCCGGAAGGCGGGTGTGGAGCGGGCCGCCCCTTCCTGGATGATCGCCTCCAGCTCATCGGCGACCTTGCCGCCGCCCTTGTCCAGCTGCCGGACGAGCTCGTCGAGCATCGGGGCGGCGTCCACGCCCAACTTCGCGAAGTGATCCACGAGCTCAAGCCGGCCGTCGGCTGCCAGCGTGCCGAGGTTCTTCTGCCAGTCGCGCTGCGCGGACAGCTGCTTCCGCAGCTGCTCCATGTAGTCGACCAGGCCTGCCTTCGCGGAGTCCGCCGACCGGCCAGCCTTGCGGTTGGCCTCGGCCACCTCTTCCTGGGCTGCCTTCCACGCCTTCGCCGGGTCCACGATGTCAGCCAGGGCCTTGCCCATGGCCTGCATCTCGTCGGTGAACTTCGGGGCGCCGTTCTTGTCGACCGGGAGCATCGCCGTCAGATCCCACGCGCCGGCGAGCTGGATCCGACTGTTCTTGATCTTCGTGTTGACGATGTCCATGTTGGCGGCGAGCTCGGCCTCCTTCTTCACCGCGTCGCCCCACATCCGGTGCTGCCGTTCGAGTACGCCTCGGGCACGGTCGAAGGACTCGTCGAAGGTGACTGACTTGCCGACCTCCTTCACCGTGGCCTTCCTCGCGTCGTCGAGCTGGAGGAGGACGTCCTTATACCGCTGGCCGCCGTTGATGATCGCGTCGATGGCCTGTTCCGCGGTGACACCAGCGGCCCGCAACTTCTCCAGGTCGCCGCTGTTCGTGAGCTGCTCGGTCAGTTTCCGAAGCCCCGCTCCTTGCTCGCCTTCGGTCCGCTCTGCACGCATTGCCTCCACGAGCTCCTGCGTCGCCGCCTTGGCCTGCTGCTTGGACGCGGAGTACGCGGCGTACGCGGCTACGCCGAGCGTCACCAGTGCGGCCAGGCCGGTGACGGCGAGGCCCGCTCCGGAGAGCACGGCGGGCAGCGCCGATCCACCTGCACGCGCCGCGGCCAGGTTGGAGCGAAAGGTGGCCAACTGCACGCTGGCCTTCTCCACGGCCGCGCGCAGCAGCAGGCCCGCTGCGGCCAGCGCGAGGAATCCACCGATGAGGGACTTCACGGGGCCCGGCAGGTCGTTGATCGCGCCGGCCAGGATCTTGAAGTACTCGCCGATGGTCTGGAGGGCGGGCAGCAGGGCCCGCCCGAGGTCGATTCCGAGGGCAGCGGCGGAGTTCCGGAAGAGGGCCCACTGGCCTGCGGTGGTGTCCAGCTGGACTGCGTAGGCCTTCTGGGCGGCGCCGGCCCGGGCTACCTCGATCGCGATGCCCTTGTAGGTGTCGGCGTAGTTCTTCCCGTCCGCCGCGGACAGGGCGAGCATGGCGCGGGTCGCTCTGATGTCCTTGAACATGTTGGCGATGGCGTCGGCCGAGCCGCCGGTGACCTCGCGCAGCTTGTTGACGACGACGTACAGCCCGTCCTGGGCGATGGCCGACGCTACGGACTCGTAGCCGAGGTCCTTGATGGCGTCACGCATCTCGCGGGTGGGCTTCACCATCCGCGTCATCATCATGTTGAGCGCGGTGGCGGCCTCGGCTGCAGGGATGCCGGCGAGGGTAATCGCGGCCAGGGCGGAGCTGAGGTCGGCGAACTCAACGCCAGCCGCGGCGGCCATGGGTACGACGTCGCCGAGCTGCTGGGCGAGTTCCTCGAAGGAGACGACGCCCAGATTGACGGTCTGGAACATCGTGTCCATCACGTCGGTCGCTGCCGACGCGGGAAGCCCGTACGCCTTCAGTACTCCGAGAAGGGCCCGCGCCGAGGTCTCCGTCGTGGTGAGGCCGGCGGAGGCGCCCTGAGCGGCGACGTTCAGGATGGACATCGCCTCCGAGCCGTCGAAGCCCGTAGAGACGATCTGGTAGAGGCCCTCGGCGAGCTGCTCAGCGGTCTGGGGCAGCTCGGTGGAGAGACGGACGATCTCGTCGGTGAACGCGGAGACGTTCTTCGCGGTGATCTGCTGGGAGATCGTCATGACGTTCGCCATGGCCTTCTCCAACTGGATGGCGTTGGCCACACCCACGCCGAGGGCCGCGCCGATGACCAGCCCGCCTTGTGCGAAGGCCGACGCCCGAGCGGACGAGGCAGCGGCCAGACGGCTCTCCGCCGCCGCGATCTGCTGCGCGGAGGCCTGCGCCGTACGGGCAGCGGCACGCTGCGCCTGGTCCCTGGCCGTCACGGCGGTGCGGGCACGGTTCTCCGCGTCGGCAAGGCCCGTCGAAGCCCTCTGGGCGAGCCCGCTGGCCCGGGTGGCCGCAAGCTGCGCAGCGGCAGCACGGGTCTGCGTGGCCGTGTGGGCCTGGGCCGCGCGGTCCGCTGCGACCTGAGCGGTGGCCGCAGTGCGGGCGGCGGCAGCAGCTCCGGCACCGGCGGTGGCCTGAGCCCGCGACGCCATGGTCTGAGCCAGGGCCTGCGCCCGCGTCGCGCGCTCGCCGGCGAGGGTGGCGGCCGTGTGCGCCTCCTGCGCCCGTGTCGCCAGGGACACGGCGAGGGCCTGCGCGCGGTGGGCGCGGGTGACGACCTGCTGCGCGGCGGCCGCCCGCTCCGCGGCCTGGGTCACCCGCGCCTGGGATCGGATCGCCTCTGCGGACGTAGCTGCCTGCGCCCGGGTCAGAGCCTCGGTGGCAGTCCGTACTGACCCCAGGCGGGTTCCGACCCCGGCCAGGCCGCTGTCGAAGCTGCGCAGCTGGCTGGCGGCGCCCCGAAGGCCCGTGGTGAGGCCACCCGTGTTGGCCATGAGGTTGACGTAGAGGGTGTAGGCGCCGCTCACGGCGTCACGTCCTTCCGGGGCCGCAGCCCGATCTTCATCCCCCGGCCCTCGGCCCCATCCGGGACCTGCTCGCGCTCCATCTCGATCAGCTCGCAGCCTGGGCAGCGGTACGGCTCGGGCACGTAGGCAAACCGGTCACCGCCTACGCCCTCGTCCCACTCGCCCGCGCGGGTGCCGCACCCGTCGCACGATGCCTGGGCATAGGCCAGGTACGCGAGGGCCTTCGCCCGGTCGAGCGCCGACCACCTTCCGTCTCCGGCACCGGAGAAGTGGCTGTGCGGGATGCCGTACGAGGCGCACAGCTGCATCTCGACCCTGAACGACGGGTCTTCGATCAGCCTTTTCCCAGGTCGGCGCGGATCGTCTGGTTGACGACCAGTGCCGTCGTGAACAGCGCCTTGGCATCGGCGTCAGCCCAGCTATCGAGGAGCTCCTGTGCATCGGCTTCCGCCATGCTCGGCACTTCGGCGCCGGCCTCGTCGTGTTCGATGTGGCACGCGGCGATCAACGCCGCGGGGAACGTCTCGACGTTGTACTCCATGCCTGCGTCGGCCTGGGCCTCGGTCGGCGGGTGTTTACGAAGCAGCAGTTCCCAGACCGGGCGGGGCAGAGCACGGAAGGTCAGCCGTTCCGTTGCCTCGTCGAGTTCCTGCTGCGCGTCGGCGAGAACGCCTTCGGCGAGAAGGACTTCCGGACGCTGGGCCACCCACTCAGACCGGGAGGACTCGGCGATTCCCTGCTCGATCGATGCGGCCTGCGCCTCGGTGCGCGCACGCGCGAGGCCCAGGGCGGCTTCGGTGACCGCAGCCTTCAGGGCCGGGTCGTCGCAAATGGACAGGGTCCGTTCGGCAAGGCGCCTGGCGCGGAGCCGCTCCATCTTGGCCGCCCAGTGCGGGTCGCGAGCCACAGCCGAGGGAGGAGGAATGTGCGTGGACATGCGGTTTCGCCCCTTACGCCTTCGCCGGGATGACGGCGTCGAGGGTCGGCTTCGAGGTGATGCCGAAGGACACCTTGTACTTGGCCGGTTCGGCGCCGGCCGTGTAGGTCGCGGACCGGCTGCCCACGCGGACCGGGAAGATGTCCATCGACTTGGACTGGGGGATGTCGCCCTTGCGGAGGATGACGACGAACCCCTCGCTGCCCTTGGACAGCAGCGTCTCCAGGGTGCCGTCGACCTTGTCCTCGTACAGGGTGAAGGAGGAGTTGTCGGCCTTGTCCTCGCCCGGGATGGAGGTCGTGAACTCGGAGGCCATGTCCGGCGTTTCGATGGGAACGTTCTCGAGAGCCCACCCCTCGATGTCCGAGATGGCTTCGGCGAGATTGGTCGCGTTGCCGTCGCTCAGCTCCGCCCGCGTCGGGATGTTGGAAGGGGCGGCGATGGCCTTCAGGAAGAAGAAGGAGGTCGTTCCACGCCGCATGAACCGCTGCTGGGTGATACCCACTGATTCTCGCTCTCCGGGGACACCCCTGGAGCGGCACGCACCGGAGGCCCGTCCCCACGACGCCGCGCGCAGCGCGACAGGGGAATCAGTCCGTACCGGAATCGGCCGGACGTCCGCGATGGGGCCTCCGCGGTGAGGGCGGTGCTGGTCAGGAGAGAGAGGTCACCTGGACCACATACCGCTGCACGTAACTGTATATGCCGCCGGCGACCGCCACGCCTTCCTCTTTGTCCAGGGCACGCTGGAGCACGACGCATCCCGGGATGTTGATGTCGGTGACGTACGCGCCGTTGCTGCCGCCCTTCCGGGCCAGCATCGCGGCACGGACCCGGTCCGCCATCCACTCGGCTTGCTCGGCCGTAGTTGCCACGCTGGTGATCTGCAACAAGGCGCGGGCATCGCCATCAGCCTGTCCGTACGGCGGCCCATCGGTCGTGAGCCCCAGCGGATAGAGGACCGAGTAGGGGACTTGCGTCCCCGTGGGGATGCTGGAGGCGGTGGGCGCGGTGCCGTAGCCGCAGCTTCTGGTGGTGGCGGTGGACAGCATCTTCTGGACGGCGAGGGAGACCTCGCGGCCGGAGACGGGCACTGCTTCTCCAATCTCGTCCTGCGGTACGCAGGAGCAGTCAGTCTCCGATGGCGTCGCCGAGGGCGGCGAGGAAGAGGGGGCGGGTCTCCTCAAGTGCCGGTCCGACGTGCGGGAGCGGGGCCTGGTTGTAGATCCGTCCGAGACTGTCGGCACCAACGAAGCCGTACTCCAGGCGCCGCGCCTGGGGTTTGCTCGTCCCGACGGTGGCAGTCACTGCGACGCCGTCTGTCGACACCTCATGGGTCCAGCTGCGCCTGTAGTCGCCGGTCGGGGCGTTGGGTCCTGGTCGGCCGGAGGCCCGCGCTTTGATCCGCGTTTCCAGGAGCATGGCATGGTGCTGCACGACGGACACCGTCTCCGGCAGGGTCCTGGCCGCTCGCGCGTCCAGAAGCGCGGCGATCTGGGCGGCATTCGTGTAGACCCCAGCGGTGCCGTGGGCGTTGGGGTGGGGGTTACTAGACGGGGAGGGCACTGGCCTTGCCCTCCTCATCGACTTCGCCCCGAGCCCACTGCCGAAGCTGTTCGACGACAGCCGCCGTGAACCGTCCGCCGGCCAAGTCCATGCGGTGCATGGCCGTCTGCTCCAGTAGCTGGACGTCAATGGCGGCCAGGAAGCGTTCCGCCGCCTCGCCCGGCTCGTACGGCACGCCGACCGCGACTCGCGCGAGGCCGTCGTACTCCGTGACCGGTCGCGCAGGCGCGAACTCCATGATCAGCTGAGCCGGTTGGCCGGCCATCTGGTGGAGCGTATAGCCCTGGATGAGCCGGGAGAGGTCCACACCGTCGAGGGCGACAGCTCCACCGCTGGCATCTGAGGTGATCCGGACGTGGTGATGACCGGTGAGCGGGTTGGTCGTGTTCTCCATGATTCGAGCGTAGGCCCGATCACTGACGGCTCGGATTCGCTCAGGGCGGCGTGATCTCGTCAAGGCGCGTAACCCGGACCAGCTCGACCGTGGATGCCTCGGAAGGGTCGAGAACCTGCCAGATCCGGCCGACCGTCGCAGGGTTGCCGGAGCGCGCGGCTACCACCTCTACCCGGTCATACCGTGCTGGCAGCGGGGCGCCCAGGGGGGTAAGGAGCCGATACCAGGAGACGGTGTCGTCCAGCCACTGGCGGCCGACGATCCCCTCAGCTGTCACCTGCCCGTGCCCGGACAGCACAGCTCCCGCCCCCTCGTAGACCGCCTCCACAGGCACGACGCCGACGATGCCAGTATCCGGGTCGAGCGGGGCGGTACCGGTCGGGCGGGTGATGCGTACGGTGTCCACCAGCAGCGCGGCCTCAAGGTGGCGGCGTACCTCGTCGGGGTCGATGCCCGTGGTCACGGCGTGCCCCCTGTTCGCTGCGTGTTCTGGTCGATCCAGGTAGTGCGGACCACGCTCAGGGTGGCGGTCTCACCTATGTCCAGCACGCGCCAGGTGCGGCCGACAGCTGCCGGATCGGCCGCCTCCATCACCCGCACGACGTCCTCCCGGGAGGCGACCGGCGCGGAGAGCGGTGTCAGCAGCCGGTACCGAGACCGCGTGTCGTCCACGTACGCCTGCCCAGCCAGGTGCAAGACGACGGCCGGGCCGTCGGCGGGGAAGACTGCACCAGGCCCCTCGTAGACCTCTACCGGAGGCCCTGGTTCGTACTGACCGGTGTCCGGGTTGAATACCGGTTCACCCTTGCGCTCGATCCTGATCCTGCTGCTAAGAATCTTCTTCTCGACGATCGCGCTGACGCCCCCCAGAGTCAGCCCCTCAGTGGGAGTGCTCATGCCCCGAGCGTATGCCGAACTGCCGACAGGGCCCGCCACGGTGGAGGCACCATAGCCGGGCGGACGCCTCCCCGCCCCACGAGTGGCTGCCTGCACTTCAATTCCCCCGCGGGCGAAGCCACTCGCACCCCACACTCAAAGGCGCGCGGGTTGTACGGTCCCAAGTGAGGCCATCATGGAAGGGACGCCCACAGCATGCCGCACCCCACCGAAAGCGCAACTCGCCCAGCCCGTCAGGGGCTCATCCTCGACTTTGCCGGGGTCCTCACGGCCGACCCGCGCCCCGTCCACCGGGAGTGGTGCTCAGCTCAAGGCCTCGACCCCGAAGCGTGGCGAACGACACTGAACGATCACCCCGAAGGACGCCGCCTGTACGAGGCGCTCGAAGTCGGGGAGATTGGGCAAGCGGAGTGGAACGCTCGCACGGCGCCGCTGATCGGCCCTGGTGTGGACCCGACGAACCTGATGGGCCGAGCCTGGTCGGGCGTGCCGACCGCACGCCGGATGGCCGCCCTCGCACAGGCCGCACGCGACGCCGGCCTCCGTACCGCGCTGCTCTCGAACAGCTTCGGAATGGACCCTCACAACCCATACGAGCATGCCGGGATCTGGGAGATTTTTGATGTCCACGTCATTTCTGAACAGGTCGGCATTGCCAAGCCCGACCCGGCGATCTACCAGCTCACCCTCGAACGACTCGGTCTTCCCGGCGAGGCATGCGTCTTCGCCGACGACCACCCAGTGAACCTTCCCCCGGCAGCCGCCCTCGGGATGACCACTCTCCTTGCTACCGATGAGCATGCGACGATCTCGGAGCTGGAATCCCTCCTGGGAGTCAGCGTTCCTCTCACCGTCTGAATTCCGGTGGCACGACTCCGGCCGGAAGCTGTCAACTCCCGGCCGGTCGGCCCCTGTCGACAACTACCCTGCCCCCTGTACGGTCCGTACCTCACTCATCCCAGGAGGTGCGCGCGTGCAGTGGTCGGAGTACACGAACAGCGAGAGACTGAAGGCCCTCCGCAGCGGCATGACCCAGGAGGGCTTAGCCGAAGCAGCCGGGGTATCTGTCGGCGTGATCCGCAAGCTCGAACGCGGCGGCACCGCCTCCATCGCGTCCCTCTTGTCCGTCGCCCACGCCCTCGGGACGGACATCGCCGTCCTTCTCGGCCAGCAAGCGCCCCGCCGCTCCATGGACCGCGATGAACGCTCCGCCCTCCGGGCCCTGTCCGCCGTCACCCACGACGCCGCGATCGGCATTCCCGCTGACACCAGCCCCGGCACTCTGGACGAGCTCCGCAGCGTCGTCCGCCACGCCGACGCCGCCTACTGGTCCGGCCAGTACACCCAACTCGGCGCCCTGCTCACCCGCCTCCTCCCCGAAGCGCGGGCCCGCTACGACCACGCCGATCACACCGAGAAGGAACAGGCAGCCGGCCTCCTCGCGGACACCTTCCAGACGGCCGGGATGATGGCGAATGTCCTGGGCTCCCGAGATCTTGCCTACGCTGCCCTCACCTACGGTCGGCAGATCGCCGTGCAGGCCGGGGACGATCTGCGCGACGCGCACCTCTCGGCCACCACGGCGTGGGTGAACCTTCGCGACGGCCGCACTGCCCAAGGCTTCGCGCTCGCTGCCGCCCAGGCCGACCGCATCGAGCCGAAGATGAGCGAGCACGACCCGGACCGGCTGTCGGTGTACGGGCAGCTCGTCACCAACGCCGCCGTCGCTGCCTCCCGCGGCGGTGCCACCACTGACACCGCCCGCGAATACCTGTCCCAAGCTCACGCAGTCGCAGCACGCATCGGCACCGAGCACGCCCGCGGCGACCACGCCCAGCCTTACGGCCCGATGTACGCCGCTACACAGGCAATGAGCATCGCCGTCGCCCTCAGCGACACGGCCGGCGCGCTGCGCCTCATGGAGACCGTCCACCTCGGCAACGACGTTCCCCTGGCCACCCGCGCCAGATACGGCCTTGACGTTGCCCTCACCCACCTCGAATGCCGCAGGTGGGATCAGGCCGCCGAAACTCTCGAAAGCGTGTGCCGGATGGCACCCGGCTGGGTGCGCCACCAGATGCTTCCTGGCGTCATCATCAGCCGCCTAACTGGCGTTTCCGTCGCCCGCCTTCGCGGCCTTGCCCACGCTGCCGGCGTTCCCTTCGGCATGCACTGACCCAGCCCGTCCCTCAACCGCCACGTCCCGTGACAGCCTGGCTGCTCCTCATCTGGGCAACTGCCACGGGACGTAGTAGTCCAGGCTCAGCCACGACAGCCCACCGCTACGCCCCATGGCAGTCTGGCCGTGCGCGAGTTGCGGCGAGTGCCATGCCTCGTGCCTGGGCCGATCGTCCCCGCCCCGCGACGCTTGGACCATGCCGACGAACCCGCACGGCGGCGGCATCGGACATGTTCCCGTCGCCGTCTACAGCTCCTCCCCACATGCTGCCTCCATCCAGGAATCGGAAGCGTGCGCCCGACGCTACGCTGATGCCCGCCTGTGGCCCGTAGCGGGAGCCTGGTCCGACCCTGACCCGGACATTCCGCTGGTCGATCGCATTGGTTGGCGTGGCATAACCGATGCCCTCGGTAACGGAATGGTCCGGGGCATCGTCGTCGCGGACCAGGCCCACGTCGCTTCCGACTCGGTCGAGTTCGAGCGGCTCGGCGCCCTGATCCGCGACCGCGGCGGCTTCCTCGCGGTCGCCACGGCGTCGGTTCCTCGTCGCACGCCGGGCCAGCAGGCCCGCCTCCGGAACGTCTTCGAAGGCGCCTCCGGCTGGAGTGAACTGGACGGCATCCTCCATGACCGACCCGGGACTGACTCGGACGGCCTGTGAGAACCCGACGTGCCGCCACCATGCCCCGCTTACCCCGAGACCGGGTCGGCTCGTTACTGACCGCCGTCTGGGCCGCCGGACACATCGCGGTCGGTGCCCTACTAGCCAATACCGGCACCACACACGTCCACGCCGCAACCGAACCGAAGTGGCCGGCCGCCGCCCGTCCCGACATCGACTCGCACACCGACGCCAACCGGGCCTGCCGCTGCGCCGACCGCACCACCCTCTGAAAGCATCCGGCCCCGCCCGCCGGTACGACGGGCCACGCCGGATCTTCAGGCCGCCCCGCGCCCCGGGACGCCTGCTGCCGCCCCCTCCTCGGCGGCATTGGCCTCGGGCCGCGGGGCCCACTACCCCGCCCCTGCGCAGCACCACGCTCGAAAGGCGAACCCACGTGTACGCATTCGGCCTGTGCATCGACCGGCAGTACCTCCTCCCCGGCCTTGCGGCCGTCACCTCCCTTGCCGACAGCCTTACCCCCGCCGCACGCCGCGGCGCGGCCCTGCGGGTTCTGACCATGGATCTCCCGCCGGCTCACGCCCTCCTCCTCGCGCACCTCGCGAAGCGGTGCGGCTTCGGGTCCTTCGACCTGGCCTACCGGTCCCCGCTCGCCGCCTCCCACATGGCCGACGACAGCTACATCACGATCACCACCTACCTTCGATTCGAATTCACCCGTGACTTCGTCCGTCGTCCCTACCTGATCTACGTAGACGCCGACACCCACGTGCGTGACGACATCACAGGCCCCCTCGCATCCCTCCGGCCCGGCCGGATCGGCGCCGTCGCTGACGAGTTCAACCCTGCCGTCGGGGCGTGCCCCGCACTTCCTGGTGCGGCCGATCGCTGGCCCCACTGGCGCGGCCGCCCGTACTACAACGCCGGAATGCTCTGGGCACACACCGCGGACATCCCCGCGATGCGTCAGGGAGTCGTCGATGCCCTGGTCAAGCATCGGGCGCACATCCTGCACAACGACCAGGACGCGCTGAACCTCTGGCTACTGCGTACCGGGCGCGTGCACCCCGTCCCGTCCCGCTTCAACCGGTTCGAGACCGGCCGGTTCCTCGAACGGGGTGAATGGGTGCGTCGCGTGGTCCGCCGCAGTTTGCGCCCCGACCCGTCCGCCGCGCTGGTCCACTTCGTCGGCCCTGAGAAACCGTGGTCGTCTCTTTGCCCTCCAACCGACGACGTCCGCGACTACCGGGCGCATCTCAGGATGACCAACCGGCATCTGCGGCGCCTGGGTGCTGTGGGGGCTTGGCGGTGACCGGCCTGCCTCCGGCCGTCGTGCGTGCCTGCACGAGCCTCCTGGCTGTCCGGCCCGTGACCGCAGAACGCCTTGCCATCGGCAACCGCACCTCCGTTTACCGTGCTGGCCTCGCTGATGGTCGTGCGGTGGTGGTCAAGCTGTACACATCCGCCACACGTCGCAACGCGGTGACCGAAGCCGCAGCGATCCGCGCCGCCGCCGGCGCCGTACCCACGGCCCGTGTCTTTGCTGCAGGCCGGATCAAGGGCACTCACCTCACCGCCCTGATCAGTCAAGACCTCGGCCGACTCACCCTCGGCGCCGCCGTTCGCAACGGCAAGATCACTACCGACCGCGCTCTCCGGGACGTGGGGAGCGTCCTCGGCCGCCTCCATCGGGCGCCGGTCGCCCCTCGCACACCCCGAAGACCGTTCTTCGAGGACGTCATGTCCCTACACCGCCGCGATGCCGGCGCCATCAGCCGAATCGCGCCCGCTCTCGCAGTGCTCACCGAAACGCCAGCGTTGGCGCCGCTGGTGTGGTGCCACGGCGACGTGCACTTCGACAACGTCGTCATCGCTGGCCCGGACGCCACACGCCACCTGATCGACTTCACCGACGCCACCCCAGGCCCTCGGGAAGCGGACGTCGCGCAGGCCCTGGTGATGGCGCACGCCGTCTCGTTACGCGGCCGTCTCACCGTTACTGGCGCCTACCCCCTCGCTTTGGACGACGCCCGTCTTACAGCTTGGTGCGTGTTCCACACCGCCCGCTGCCAGGCGACTGCCCCGCCCGGCGAGGAACGCTCCCGCTGGACCCGACGCCTGGCCGCGCTCGCCCACGAGCACCCCCGCTTCTTTCACACCCCGCGCACCGTGAGGAGCCCCAGATGATCACACTCTCCGTGGTGATCCCCGCCCACAACGAAGCTGCCTACCTCCCCCGCTACCTGCCCACCGTCTTCGCCGCGCTCAACCACTGGCAAGCCGCAACCGGCGGCACGGGGGAGGTGATCGTGGTCGACAACACGAGCACCGACAACACCGCCAAGCTCGCCGCCCGGCTCGGCGCCCGCGTCGTCACCGAGACCGTCCGCAGCATCGGCGCCGTCCGGAACACCGGCGCCGCGGCAGCCGGCGGCAGCCTGCTCTTCTTCACCGACGCGGACGTGGCACTCCCACTCGACACATTCACCGCCGTCACGACAGCCGTGGACGCCGGAGCCGTCGGAGGAGCGATCCCCGCGCTCTACACACCGGCCCGACTCGGCGCCCGACTGCTCTGCGCCTACTGGGACCACTACCGCACACGGCAGGGTGGAGCACAGGGCGTCGCCCAGTTCGCGACCGCCGACGCGTTCAAGGCGGTGGGCGGGTACCGGCCGGAGCTGCTGATGAGTGAGGACTTCGAGTTCTTCGCCCGGCTCACCGATCACGGCACACAGACCGGCTGCCCCGTCGCCATCCTGGATGATCTCCGTGTCCGCCCGTCGACTCGCCGCTACGACCAGTGGTCGACCGCGCGAATGCTGTGGTGGCAGAACCCCTTCACCGCCCGCCGGCGTCTGGCCTCGCCCCGCATGTGGCGCCACTGGTATGGGAGCACCGTGCGATGAACCAGCTTCCGGTCCCCGACCACTCCGGCATCTACACATTCCCCGACGACCTCGACCGCGCGCACGCCGCGCACAGCACGCCCCTCGAAGCCCGGTACGCGGCCGGCGACCACCAGGTGCTGGAACTCACCGCTCCTCACAGCGGGGCCGTCCACCACATCGAATACCGCACCCCGACCGGACGGCCGGTCCTCGTCATCGAGCCCCACCACGACGACTTCGCGTTGTCCGCCTCGGGCACCTTCCTGACCCACCCCAGGCCCCTGACCGTGGTCACGGTCTTCACTCGGTCCCGCAGCGTCCACCCCACAGTGGAAGCCAGCCTGCCGACCGAGGAAGCCGTGTCGCAGGTGCGGGCCCGGGAGGGTGCGGCCGCGCTTGCCCCCCTCGGTGCCGCCCGTCGCCTTCTGAGCTACAAGGACGCCGACCCGCCCTACCGGTCCTACGACCCCGGCCGCCTCGACCGGATCACCGAAGACCTCCACACGCTCGTCAAGCAGAACCCCGGCGCGGAACTGCTCGCCCCCGCCGCCGTCACCCGCCACCCCGACCACGTCTTGGTGCACGACGCCGCCGTACGGCTTGGCTGCCGCTGGTTCTGGGAGGACCTCGCCTTCTGGTCGACGTACGCGCTCGCTGGCTGCGACCTCCACCTGTTCAACACCCGGTCCGACCGCAGCCCCCTGGTGCCCGAGCTGGTCGACATCACCCCGGCCGTCCTCGACAAGGTCACCGTCCTGCGGATGCACGGCTCGCAGATGAGCCCGGCTCGCAAGCAGTACCGGCCGATCCGCCACGCCTGGACGGTCGCCGCAGACCTCCTCGACGGCGGGCTCTACGCGGAACGCTTCTACCGGACGGAGCACTGACATGACCATCGTCGCCTTCGAAGGCGCCTCCTACGGAGGCAAGTCGTCCACGATCAAACGGCTTCTCGGCATGCGCGGCATCGGCCCCCACGCGTTCGTGTCGGCTTGCTACGTCGACCACATCGACCGCCGCGAGGACATCCCGCCCGCGCGCACCGGATCCGCCACCGAACAGATCGTGGCGTTCGACAAGTTCATGAAGATCGAAGCCGACCGGGTCACCGCCGTCGCCGAGTCCACTGCCGACCTCGTCATCCTCGACCGATCGGTGGACACCCTCCTCGCCCACGCTTACGCCCTGGACCAGCTCTACGGCTACGACGTGCAGGCTCGACTGCGGGCCTCCCTCGCGGAAATGCCGTACCTCACGCCCGATCACACCATCTACCTCGACGTTCCTGCCGAGACCCTCCACCTGCGGCGAAAGATCATCGGGCACGCAGCTGCGGAGTCCGACTACTTCCTTCACAACCCCGCGTTCCTGGAGCACGCCCGCTCCTACTTCACCACCCCCACGTCCGGCGCCGAACCGGTTTCACGGGAGGTGACGCTGCTGCCTTCCGACACCACCCGCACTGACGTCGCCGAAGCCGCTCGCGCCCTGATCCTCCACTGGATGAAGTGAATGCCCACCGCCCTCATCGCCTGGCGCCGCACACCGCCCCCATTCCTCATCGGTGGGGCCGAGGTGACCCAACAGCTCCTCGCCGAACAACTTGCCGCCGCCGGTTGGCACGTGGTCTACCTCGGCGCTCACCAGCCCCCGTGGGACGGTCCCGGGCAGCTCGCCGAAATCACCGCCTACCTCGACACGAACCACACCCCTCACGAGTCGGCCAACGATGCCTTGCGCTACTGGTGGAACGGCGTGGACTGCATCGCCGTTGCTCAGGACCGCATCCCCGCCACGCTCGCCACGCTGCTCGCCGACATCCGACCCGACGTTGTCTTCACCTCTCAGGAAGGCAGTGCCGACATCGCGGCCGAGGCCCGCGCCCACACGCTCACCGCAGGCATCTGCCATTCGGTCTCCGGCACTGGGCTCGGCGTCCTGGCCGGCCGCCCACATGCTGGTCTGGCCGTCTCGGAATTCGTGCGCCACCGCGCAGGCAACCCGGCGGGCACCCGCATGTCCCTGTGGTACCCGCCATTCACGCAGCCGAGCCCCGGCAGCGTGAACGCGGACCGAGCCGACGGCCCCGTGCTCATGATCAACCCGATCCCGGCGAAGGGTTCACGGCTCATGCACGGCTTGATCCAAGCCATGCCTGAGGAACGCTTCACCTTGGTGGAGGGCTGGTGGAACACAGCAGCCGAGTTCCGCCAGTACGCCAATGTGACGTACATACCCCGCGTCTACGACATGGCTCCGCTCTACCGGTCACACCGGCTCCTGCTCGTGCCGTCCGTTGTCGAGGACGCCTTCCCACGGGTCATCGTCGAAGCGGCCTTGCACGGAGTGCCCACCATCGGGACCGACCGGGGTGGCATCCCCGAAGCCGTAGGTGCCGGAGGGATCATCCTGCATGCCGACGCCGACCTCGCGGAATGGGTGGCCGCGATCCGCACCATGGACCACCGGGGAGCTGGGGAGCGGGCTCGGCTCGATGCCGCCCGCTACACCCGCCCCGTCCTGCCGGAGATCGTCACCCTCGGCCTCACGACGAGGTGAAAGCCGCCCCCACCTCATCGAGCCGCCCGGTCCACCAGTGCAGCAGTGCCTCGTCCTGGGTGAACAGCTCGTCGAAGGAGTGGTCGCCCTTCTTGTAACGGAACTCCAGCTGCCAGAAGTCCGTCAGGCGCTTCCACCACAGTCGGTGCACCGCGTCCTCAAGCGCGGCTGACGACAGCGGTGCCACCGACCGGTACCCGCCGACGAACGCCGCCACCCGCTCAAGATCGAATCCGTCGGTCCCACCGAACTGGACCTGCGCCGTCCGCACCACCTCTTCTGCATAGGGGCGGACGGCCACCCGGTCCCAGTCCAGGACCGCAGCCAGCTCACCACCGGACCACAGCAGGTTCCGGAACTGGAGGTCACCGTGGGTCCAGCCGTACGGGCCGACGGGAACCTCATCAGCCGGGAGGCGGTCGGCGTACGCGGCGATCATCTCTCGCCGGGCCTTCAGCGCGGCCGTCGCCTCGTCATCGAACGCGGTCGCACCGCCCTGCTCCGCAACGGCGGCCAAGAGCCGCTCCGCCTTCTCCAGAGCCCGCTGGACACTCGTGACGTCCACGGCAAGGGACTCCGGTGTCCGGGGCAGGGTGCGGCCGTCGGCGGCCCACGAGAGGGTGACGTGAAGCCTCGCGATGTGCACGCCGAGCGCCTCTGCCTGCCCCAGCGTGAGCGAAGCGCCAGGAATGTGCTCGCCGGCCGCCCAGGGGAACAGGCAGTACCCGCCGCCGGGGGTCTCCGCTACTGCGGACCCGTCGCTGGCCAAGATCGGCGCACACACGGGGAGGCCGTGATCGCCGAGGAACCCGAGTACACCGAGGTTGCGGCGCAGCCGCTCCAGTGGAACATCCGTCACACGCTTGAGCGCGAACGTGCCGGCCGCCGCGTCAAGCCGCCAGTTCACATTCATCAGCCCGTCGGGCAGATGACGCCGCTCATGGACGCCGCCGATCCCGAAGGTGCCGGCGAGCCCCGACAGCTCCTCGTCCGAAATGTGGATCTTGTCAGCGATTGGGGTGATGGTCACCCACGGGACGATACGGGAGGCGCCCCGTCCGGCGCACAAGGATCAACGAACATCCCTCTTGATCATTTACGCCGCCCCTCAGACGACTTCCACGGAACCACCCTCGAAGTAGGGACGGGGTCCAAAGGACCGCCTGCAGCGCGGGTGGGCTATTGGGAACTCGGCTGCTTCTTCAACGCTACGGACCGTGCGAGCCGCCTTGTCCGGATCCTGATGGCTGACCCATCCGCAGTCCATGCCGTCGAAGACCTCCACGCGCGTAACGCCGGCCTCGCGGGTGCGGTTGAGGGTGCCTGCGTTGTAGGCCACGGCACTCTTCGCCAGGGTCGCGGCCTCCGCCCACACCCTGACGGGCACCCGGGCACCGTTGCTGTAGACGACGTGGGCCAGCCGATGCCCGTCCCGAAGCCGCGCTGCAAGGTTGGAAGCGGCCTGCTTCGCGGTGACGTTGCCTGCAGCAAGGAGGGGGACCTCAAGACGGGCCGCCGCCCGGGCGGCGCGGTAGAACCGGGCAGCCTTCCGCTCGGCTTCTTCGGATCGCCGGAGGAAGTCGTTGTACGAGTCGCTGGCCAGGCTCATCAGGGCATCACGGTGGATCATCGTCCACGTGAACCGGGCGCCAAGCTGTGTAGCAGCCCGCTCGGCGCCTTGCTGGTAGAGGTACGGGAGCTGCCGGCGAACGAAGGCGACGGCCTCGGTGTCGACCTCGCGACGGAACGCCTGGACGGCCCGCTTGAACTCCTCCAGCGTGAGCAGCACCAGGCGGCCGCGGGGTTGCCGCTCGAAGGTCGTGAGTACGTGCTCCTGCTGCACGGCAAGCCGGCGCCAGGCCTCATCAAGTACGGCCGCCACACGACGGGCGACTTCGTCGGGGTCTCCAGGGACCAGTGGCGGCCAGTCATACGTCACGACGGCTACCGGCTCCTGTGGGCGGGTACGAGCGGCGCGGTGATCAGCTCGATGCCCGGCTCGCCGACGGGCGCGTCGTCGGGGGCCCGGTTCTCGGCGAGCGCGGCCAGCTGGCGTTCGATGCCCTGGAGGTTGTTGCTCTGGTCAATGGTGACGACGCCGTCAACCACCATGCGCAGCGGTTCGGCGAGCAGGTTCGCGCGACGTTCGGAGAGGACCTCGCGCGCGACTTCACGGGCCGAGGAGAGGCGTGCGTAGCGGGCGGCGAGGTCGTTCTGGTCTGTGGTGGGCCCGAGCTGGGCGAGGAGCCAAGCGAGGACGGCGGGGTTCACGGACTCTCCTGCAAGGAAGAGGGGCCGCCGCTCTCTGCGAGTCGGCGGCCCCGGTCGGGGTACGGCTACGTGGTGGCCTTGCGGCGGCGCTGCGGCACAGGCTCCGGCTCCGGCTCGGGCGGGGAGGATTCGTCCGGGGTGAAGCCGAAGGACGGCGGCCCCTCAGACTCGGCGGCCGCATCGGGCTCGGGCACCACACCGTTCTCCCAGGCATCGGGGTTGGTGATCTCGGCGGCGAGTTCGGGTGCCGGTTCCTCACCGGGGTCCAGGACGACCCACTCCCGGGTCATCGGGTGCTGGACGTGGACGGCGGCGGAGAGACGGGCCATCAGATCACCTTCGCAACGACGTGGGCGTCCGGGGTGTGGAGGACCGGCATGCCCACGGCGGCACCCTTCGTCCAGATCTGGACCGGGTCGTCCTGTGCGCCACAGGTGATGATGATGCCCGGCCGGTCCTCCTTCGTGATCTCCGGGTTCGTACCCCGCGAGAGGGCGAGGGCCTCGGCCGTCACGCCGAAGATGGTCTGGCCCCACTTCGCGCGGTCCGGGGGCAGCAGGATCCACCGGTCCTCGGGTAGCACCTTGGTCTGCGCGCCGTCGACGCGGACCTGGCCCTTGTAGAAGGTCACCTGCGGCAGGCCGTAGTTGTCGCGGACCACGTTGATCTGCTGTGGCGTGAGCGTCGCCGTCGGCGTGTTCGAGGGGTTGACGCTGCCGTAGTAGGCCGCGCGGTAGGCGTTGTTGGCCGCGAGGAACGAGAACGCCTTGCGGCTGGTCAGCACCAGCTCCGGCGCCGGCGCCCCTCGGTCGTCCAGGTACTGGATCCAGGCCAGCTCGTCCTTGATCGGATCCGACGTCGGGTCGGACCACAGCTTGGGCACGGTGGGCATGTTGCCGGCTGGGACGCCCCAGTCCACTTCGATCGTCAGCCCGTTCTCGGCGGCGAGAGTGAACTTGCCGTCGGTCAGTACGTCGCCCCAGGCGAGCTCGATGCGGGAGCGGATGGCCTCGACGTGGCGCTCGGTGTCGTCGTACAGCAGCTCGATCAGCCGGTCTTCGTCCGCGCCTCGGGATGCTTCCAGCAGGATCTGTTCCTGCTCGCCGACGAGCAGCTTCTGGCCGAGCGGGGGCAGCATGCCCTCGCGCGTGGTCTGCCACGCCTCGCGCGTCGCGAAGGGCACGCTGGCGTCGAACGCCCGGTACTTGGCGACGTTGACGTACCGGCCGTTGTCCTTGACCCTCCACTTCACCTCGTCCTGCTCCAGTGAGGGGATGATGCCGCCCGTCTTGCTGAGCAGATGGTCCGCCTGCGAAGGGATGGCGCGGGCGAACGTCGTCAGGTCGTTGGTCGAAATGTTCTTGATCAGATCCTGAATGGTCATCTGGGCTTCCTCACACGAACCGGATCTGCGGGCCGGTCACCGACGGGGCGACCTTGGTGGTGTCGATGCCGCCGGGCACCTTCGCGGTGACGACCACGCCATGCCACAGGAGCGCCGCGGGCACCTTCGTGGCGGTGGGGGCGTACAGCGTCTCGGCGAAGACGAAGCCGGCGAGGCTCTGGCGCCCGTCGGCTGCTGCCGGGTCGAAGGAGCCGTACAGGCCGGACGCCGTGATCTTCCCCACCGGCACCCCGGACAGGACTCGGCTGTACGGCTGGCTGCTGTCCGTGGATGCCTGGACGTGGGCCGCGGTGAGCTTGGAGACGTCGAGGGTGATCGTCTCGGTGGAGTCGGTGCCGTGCAGGCTGCCGAGCCAGGCCCGGTCAGCCGTGTAGGACACCGAAGTGGTGATGGGCTGGATGGTCACAGCCTGTCCTCCCGTGGATGTGGATCAGGGCCGGCGCTCACCGGAGTGGCGGCGTCGTCCACGGGAGAATGGGGCGTGGTCCCCTGGTCCGGCTCACCCGCCGGTGGGTGCGCGCTGCCGGGCCGATCAGTCGGTGACGAATCCGCGACGGCGAGCCATTTCCAAACCGGCGGCACCCGGGCGAGGCGGAAGTCCCCCGCGGCTCGGCGGCCCCCCGGCAGGCGAGCCTCCGGGCGCCGGCGGCGGGCCCTGCTGCCCGAACAGGCCCGGCCTGCGCGTCTTGAGCTGCTCGGCGACCACGGTGACAGCTGCCTCGTCGGCGTCCGGCTGGTCGGCGAGGGCCCGCTCGATGAGGACGACGGCATCTGCCAGGTCGTCTCCGCTGGCTCCGAGGCCGGCTAGCACCGATCGGCGGACAGCGGCGCGCTCCCAGGCCTCCGCGTCAGCAAGACGCTGGCTGGCCTGCCGCTCCCGTTCGGCCGCCGCCTGCTCCCGGCGCTCGATCTCCGACAGGGCCGCCTGGTCAGCGTCACGCTTCGTCGTGATGAACTCGCCCAGCGCCTCGGCGGTATCGAACCCGAGGTCCAACAGAAGCTTCTTCACGGCTGCTCGGCCGCCCTGGGTCTTCTCCCTGGCAAGGAGGCGGTTCAGGTCGTCCTGTGAAACGGTCGAGGCCTGCGGGTCGGCCGGGTCTCCTCCGTCCGACGGGTCGTTCGGGGCGGCACCGAGAATCGGGTAGATCGGGCGACCATCTCGGCGGTAGCCGACCGGCGCGAACGGCGAAGGGAGCGAGCGCGTCATGCATGAACCTCGTCAAGGTCTCCAGCGCCCCCACGCTGTTGATCAGTCTAACGACCGTCTCGTTCAGGTCGGTTGCATCAACGCTTATAGCGGCTTGAGATGGCCCTCCCCGCCTTAAACCCAGCTGGCGGCTATGCACAATGGTGTCCATGGATGCAGGGGGCGTGGCGCTAGTAGGCGCCGCTGGCGCGGCACTTGGTGCCCTTTTGGGCGCAGTGGGAGGGGTGGCTTCGGCCACCACCACTGCAAGGTCACAACGTAAACACTGGCGCGCCCAGGGCCGACGGGACGCTCACCTACAGCTGATCGAGGCCGTTGATGCGGCAATGGAGCACATCTTCCGATTTCAGTCGATGCCGATCACTGATCAGCGGACTGCCATTCCATCTGAACTTCCTGAGTTCGGTGCGCTCAATCGCGCTGTCGGCCGGCTGGTGGTGGAGGGGCCTGAGGAGGTCGCAACAGCGGCAGATGCATTCGCGGTTCAACTGGAGCTGTGGAAGGGCGTTACGACGGTTGCGCTCACAGAGTTGGATGAGGAGGTACTACTACAAGCGGGCGGCCTCTCATCGCGCCGAGCCTCTCGATGTGGTGCAGCGCGAGGCCTTCGAGGCCGCTGAAGGAGCCACAGACGCCGCTCACCGAGATGTCATGCTGGCTTCCTTCCAGGTTAGAGAAGCCCTGCGTAAGCACTGGGCCAGCTAGGACTTTGCTCCCGCGGCACGCCCGCCGCAACGCCCGTCTTCGATGGCGGCGCCCATGCCAGGGAAACTACGCAAGAGAACTCATTCACTGCCAAGTGGAACCTCTCAGCCGACCCTCACGTCTGGGCGTTCTGACGTAACCGGCTATGGGCCAGCACGCGCTCTACATGGGCCGTTTCCCCATCGGGCCGTAAGACGATCAATGCGTCCCACGAGCCGCAGAGCGCCTGTTAGCTTGATCATGTCGCGCTGACGTGCGACGCCGACGGGGGCGGGGCCGCCCATCAGTAACCCACTCCACCAGTAGGAGTGCGCCGAACGGGGTCGTAAGCTCGCCCCGCTCCCACCGGCCGTCGCTGACGTCCCCGCTCACACGTCAGCAGTCACCGACCTCTCGTTCGTCGTACATCAGCTGCTCGTACGCGTCCTTCGCCCGGTCATTGAGCTCGGCCTCGATCGACTTCACAACCTTGAGCGCCTCCTCGTGCACCCGGTCCGGGTCGAGGAGCTCGAAGAGCTTCGTACCGCCGAGCGATACCGCCAGCATCCTGTCGGGGAATTCTCGGAGCGCCCTGCCCTGGAATCCCTTCTCTGCGGGAGGCAGAGCTGCGAAGTCCTCCAGGCGTGCTTCGCTGAGGTGCTCCAGCGCATCGCGTACGAGCTTGAGGTCCCGGTTCTCCGGAGGCGCCGCCTCTCCCCGCTCCCTCGCCAGCCGACCACGCCACTGCTCCAGCTGGTACGCGGACCACACAAGCATGTGCTCCTCCGCCCACTGGATGCGGAAGTTGGTAGCGAGCTGGTCCTCGTCAGGGCTCCAGTCCCCGCCCCGGTCGTAGTTGCGGTCGTCTGTCGCAGCCATCTTGCGGACGGCCTGCGCGCGCCCAGCTTGCCGAATCACGCCCTCAGCCCATACCTGCACCATGTACTGAGCGACCTCTATCGCACCAGCTGCGGGGTCTACCTCGAAATCTGCGAGGGGGTTCGTGTCCATGCCGGCGAGGCTAGTCGCCCCTGCGGCGGGTCTCGAAGGTACTCGTGACACCTCGACCGCGATCCTCGACTCAGGACCACCTGGGGCAGCAGCCCTGGATCGTCCCGGTCTGTCGCGTCCTGGCGTCGTGCCTGAGATCAGTGCCCGGCGTCGTTCAACAGGCTCTGCCGCTTTTCCCTAGCCTCCAGGCGCATACCCAAAGTAGCGAACCAACCGCACACAGTAATCAAAGTGGCCCCTCGTGACACACCAGCCTCAAAGAACGACCGAAATCCGCCGTCGATGTCCCCCGATACGTCCCGAAAGCCCCGATGACTCCAAGGCCCGCTCGCCGCTCACGACCGGGTACGGCCCGCAAGGATCCCCCAACACCCCACCCGCCTCACCCCCTGACCAGGAACGATCGAACTTCGACGGCACAAGAGGCGGGCCCGACTTGCACCCAAAATCGAACAGATGGCCTAATGCAGCTATGGCGCGACCGACCTTCTCACCCGATCTTGTGCAGGCCCAGGTCCGGGTGATCCTGGCCTACGAGGCCCTCGCACAGCAGCCTCCGACCGCCCCCACCGCTCTGCTGCGGCGCGAGCTCGTGGAGGCCCTCCGCTGTCTGTACGGCCACCCGTTCTGGACCACGCCCGGCGCATCCCCGACGGGCATAGTTGAACTTCGCCGCCAGGCCCGCACCCGCCTGTGGGTGCCGGCCGCGTAAGGAGGCGTTCCCCGTGGCAGCCCCACGCCCGGGAACCGCGACGCCGGCCCCGCAAAACGACCAAGCCGCGGGCTTCGCCCCGCCCCCGGTGCAGATCCTGCTCCCCCAGGGCGAGGCCACAGGGTTGCTGTGGGAACGGCGGCAGCTGCCAGGCGGATGGGTGTACCTCGTCTCCTTCGAGCTGTGGGTCTGCGACGAGGACGGCGTCATGACCACGGCGTCCACCCGCATGTGGGTGGACGCTCCCGGCCACGCCCAGCCCATCGACGGCATCGACCCGGAGGTGTACGCGGCTGTCCCCGCTTACCCTCTGCCAGCGCCGGACTCCGTGGAACGGCAGCTCGGCCCCCGGCGACCACCCGGTTGGGTCGTGGAGCCGCTGCGCCAGCGCGGCCCCGACCGTGCCGTCATTCACGCGGTCGACTGCCCTGACGCTCCCCGTGACCGGGCGGCTCTGACCTGGCAGCAGGCGCTTGATCAAGCCGAGCGGCCGGGTACGCGCCTGTGTGCGCTGTGTGGTGCCGCCCACGAACTGGAACCCCTCCTCAGCGGCTTTGACAGCATCGGCGAGGGGTGACCTGGCCGGTCCGACGTGGTCGCGCCGCTTTGCCGTTAGTAGCTCCAGGCGGAACCGGTCTGGCGGTACTCGGCCACCGAGATGGGGGGTGACGCCGTCCCGCATCCGGTCTTCGTAGAGGCAGCCGTGGAGGTGGTCGATCTCGTGGTGGACAAGACGCGCGAGACTTACAGATCCGCATCAGCCCTTACGGCCGAAGGGAAGGGCCGCCGCCTCAAACACCGAAAGGTGCTGCGTAAGGCAGGGGACAATGTCCGGATCCTGATAGCAGCCAGCAGCGGATGCCGCCTGGTAGATGTCAGCCACATAGAACTCACCGAGCGACACGGCGCGTCGGAGATTTTGGAAGAAGCTGGCAGTCTCCTCCTTTGTCGGCTCGACGTTGCCCGACGCTGTGTACGCGACGCGCCACAGCTCAGCAGCCTTCGAGCGCCAACCACTAACCCCCGTCACCTCAAGCTCGGAGTCGGACAGTCCGTGGTAGATCCGGGCCGACTTATGCGACCCGGCGTGACTGGCCGCCTTCACAAGACGAGGCACGTATATCTGGGCGTCGAGGAGCTTGTCGACCTGCTCCATGACCCACCTTCGCTGTTCGTCCGACGGGCCTCCTACGATCTTCCCGCCCCACTCTTCATCGCCCGGGACCCACGTAGACGGCCACGAGGTGTTCCATGCACGGGCGACCTCATCGCAGTCCATATCCCGCCGCGCTTCGGCAAGGCTGGTCATCCCGAAGTAGGTGGCATACTGCGCTGCTTGGACGACCCGGTCAGGCTCGGACAGATCCTCCTCCGAGAGGCCTTCCAACTCTCCAAGAAATTCCTTGACCTGCTGAGGCGTCGGCGCTTCTCCATTGTCGGTCGAACCGCAGTGCCAGACCGCGAACGCTGCCTCAAGCACCGCTTGCCGCACGGTGAGATTAGCCTGCGGCGGGCTGGCCCCGACGATCCGCCGGGCACCTTCTTGTAGGGCGTTGACCTTGTTCCACGCAATACCACAGCAGTACTTGAACTTGTTGGCGTCGAGAACCTTGTCGTAGCCCATGGCGGTGTCGATGATCTCGCCCCAGACCCAAACCGGCAGTCCCGCGGCTCGAAAGCGTTCGACGCTGGACTTCCAGTCACCAGGGAGCTCGATGGCTTTGCGGTCATCGCCTTCGCCGTACCCCCAGCGGTTCCACTCTTTCAGGAAGGCGGCGCGATATTCGAGCTTGGGCTGTTCCTGTTCGAGAAGGTTGTCGGCAGCCTGCTGCATGGCAGCCGCCCAACGTAGGGCGTCGTCAGCGACGTTCTGGACCAGGGCGCTGTCAACGGTGGCGGAGCTCTTCCCGCTGTTGCAGGGCTCGCAGCTCGTGACGAGGTTGTCGGGGGTGTCGGTGCCGCCGAGCGCGACAGGGGTTACGTGGTCGACGCGCAACGGGACATCGGGCGCCGTGGCGCCGCAGTAACGGCAGGTGTGGTTGTCCCGGCGGAGGACTTCGTACCGGAGGCGCTTGGAGACGGCCATGGCGCATTCTCTCTGGCTAGTGGGGGTGTGGTCCAGGCGCCGGTGCGGAGTGCGGCTTGGCGAGCCTCGGGGGCGGCCGCGTTCTCGAGGGAGGCGACCACGAACAACTCATCTGTCAATGCTGGCACGGTGGCTGCGCCAGGAGCCAGCGATCGGCCAGACGGCGGCGTCCTCGCCGATCACTGAAACCGCTCCCCGGGCAGGGGGACCCTCACCGTTTCCGGACCCGCGTTCGGCAGGCCGAGGTAGGCGCGCACCGCTGCGTTGTCGTTGGTGGCGTCCGCCAGTCGCGCGGCCGCGTCGAAGCCCCTCGCCTGAATGAGCTCGATCTCGTGCTGCGCGTCGTCGATAGGGTAGCCAGCGTCCTGGAGCATCCGCACGCCGGTCTCCAGCGACAGCACACCGGCGCCCACTCCCTTAACGACCTCCTCCAGGACAGCCGCCCGATCGGTTGGAGTGTGGGGGCCCCAAGCGAGTTGGGCAGGTACTGATTCGCCCGCTGGCCAGCCGGGCGCCTGGCCGGCCTGGTGGAGTCGCTGGACCATGCGCAGCAGGATCACGTACTTGTGGGCCCGTGCCAGCCGCATCGCTGCCACGAGCGAGTCGAGTGGACCGAGGGCGAGCTGGAGGGCGTAGCCGGAGGGCAAGGCGGTGGGATCGAGCGTGCCCAACCCGGCAGATGTGAGGCGGCTGTTCGCGGCGATGCGGTCGAGGACGTGGTCGACGCGGGAGCGAAGCTCGGCGAGCTGCGCGCTGGTGTCGAGGACGTCCATGCGGCCGCCGTCGTTGAGCTGCCAGACGGTGCCGGCGCGGACCTTCACTGGCAGGGGTTGGCCGGTGCTGCGGTCGATGGGGAGCCGGGCTCCGGCGAGTCCGATGATTGGGGAGCCGGTGGTGGCGCTGGCGGCCGAGGAGTCCGTGTCGGTGGCGGAGAGTTCATCGAGGGCTTGGAGGACGGTCGCCAGCGTGGGCTTGCCCCAGTGGTCACCGGAGTGGGGGATGTTGTTGGTGATGTGGATCAAGGGGATGAAGTCGACCTGGAGGTCGAGCTGGTGGAGGACTACGCCGTCTGCGCGGACCCGGAAGGTCGCCTTGTGCAAGGGCAGGTCGTACAGCAGGTCGGAGTGGTTGAGGTCGTCGAGGTCCCATTCGGCGTCGGTCAGGTAGCAGGTGTACGGGGACGGCCTGCCTGTCGACCAGGGGTACGTGCGGGTGATGACGCCCGTGGTGGGGTCCTGGGCGTCTCCAGGGACGAGCAGCGCGTTTCCGCCTTCGTCGATGATGGGCTCGCGGAAGCGGGCGCCGTTTGGGGACGTGGCGGGGCGGCTGGCCGGCGTGATGGGTGCGATCTCGTAGGTGATCCGGCGCAGCCTGGCCTTGGTGCCGCGGCGTACGTCCTCGGGGATCTCCCAGGCAAGGTGGACCCGGGTGGGGAACTCGCCTGCGTCCTGTTCGTCGTCCGGCCACTCCGGGAAGTAGAGGCCGGGGTCCCATGTGCGAAGAAGTACCCGGTTCTTGGCGGGGTCCCACGCGAGGGAGTACACAGCGTCCCCGAGGAGGATCGCGGTCCGTTCAGCTTGCTGGAGGCGTAGCGGCAGGAGCTCTGTCTCGGCCCACGCTCGCAGGCGTTCCTGGACCGCGGCGGCCTCGGCCTGTCCGTAGCCGGCCTCGGCGCCGCGCTGTTCGGCGCCGGGCACGGTGATCGTCTGCTCTGAGCCGAGCAGGTAGCCCAGTGCGGTGTCGATGAGTTTGCTGGCGTCGCCCAGTTCCCGCCGCTCGTCGCCAGCGGCGTCGTCTCCGGTGATCGCGGCGACCTGGCCAGCCTGGTTGGAGTCGTAGGCGGACAGCATCCGGTAGGCGGAGAGGCGCCGCAGGTCCTCATCCGGGACCCATGAAGAAGTGAGCTCCGACCAGGCGTTGCGGCCGGGCCGACGTGGGTCGGCCATGACCGGCTTGTAGTCCAGCCAGCTCCAGACGTCGGTGATCAGCGTGCGCAGGCCCACAGCGGCTTCTCCAGGCGGTCGGCCCCCACGCCCGCCCGTTCAGGTTACGGCGTAGCGGCCTCCGCCTCGGCACAACGATCGACCGCAACCCGCGTTACGCCTGGCCACAGCGGACATGATCGACCGGACAGCTCCTAGACGTGACTGCTTGTTGCACCGAGTTCCGCCCGTGCCGCGCGAAGAAATGCCACGTGAGCCTCTTCCAGTTCTCGTCGCTTCCTCGCGTATCGGGTTTGAGCCATGAAGGGGCCGCGGAACTGCATCTTGCTGAGGGTGTTCCGCTCCTCGGCACTGAAAGTTTCGTCTGGAAACGCGGAAAGAGCGGCGCGGGCCTCAGCGGCAGCGTCCGCCACGGCGGGGGGCATGATCTCCGGGGTATACCGGTAGTCGTCGATGCCCGGGTTTGGATGCGGGTTCTCGGCTATGGCGGTCTGGAGCTGCGCGCCGGCCGTGAGAAGCCTCCTGGCCTGGTCGCGCATACCGCGCCCGCTTTGCTCGGACATGGTGAAAAGCCGCTGTCGAAGCCGGTTCATCGCTGCATCGCTTTCGTGCATGTTCGCGAAGGAGAGGCTGCAAGCGAGGATGGTGTGGGCGGCGCCATCTACGCTGTCCGGACCCTCCAGCGTGACGATTTGCGCGGCGGCTCGTAGAGCTGACCTGGCCCTGTCGAGCTCTTCTGTACGCACTGCCGCTGCTTCGTCAGTCGTTTCCACCATGAGTTGGTCTCCTGCCTCAGCAATTCGCTGAGCGGCCAGCAGAAACGAGGCGTAGGCATCTCGCTGGATACCGCGACGCCACTGGGCATGGGCGGCAGATGCCTGGGCATTCACTGCATCCAGCGCAGAGTTGTACGTCGCCTGCGCCTGCGCGAACCCGGCACGCCCCCCTTCCTGCGCCGCCTGCACGGCGGCACGGGTCTGCCACCGGCCGGTGATGAGGAGCACGGGGATAGTGGCCAGGGTGACGCCCGCAGCCGCGACTGCACCGATTCCTTGGAGATCCATGGGTCGATCGTCTCCCATCCGGACGCGGCCGGGGAGCCGCTTCGGCAGGCGGATACTCTCTCCCTCCACACGTCGCGCTAGTCCGCGCACTGAAACTCCGACTAGGGCAATCACTGCGGCCGTCGCTTGCATCGCTGCGACGCGTATCTGCATGATCGCGAGGCTACAAGGGGCCGTTTCCCCATGGGGCCGTTTCCGTGTCGCCGTCCACAGGGGTGTGGACGTGTTCAGCGGTTACCGTCGGCCGTCGAAGCGGCGGTCGTCGGTTCCGTTGACGATGACGTCCAGCTGGTCCGGGTCGGCGAGCTCGGTGAGGCCGTGCACTGCGGCGTCCATGCGGTCTGGGCTGTCCATACCTTCGACCCAGGTGACCATCTGGTCCTCAAGCTCGGGGTACTCGCCGACGTGGTGGACGAGTCCCTGTTCGTAGAGCTGGGCGACGGGGGCGGCTCGGAGGCGCTTGCCGACCTTGGCCGTGACCTCCAGGACCATGGGCATCAGGAGGCCCTTGGTGAGCCCGTCGGCGCGGAGCTGCTCCCACGCCTGCCTGAGTACTTGTTTGGCCATGTCGCCGCCGTAGTTGGACTCGACCACGAGGGCGTCAGCTTTAAGTTCCAGGGCAAGACGGCAGGCGGCGAGGCCCCAGTCGTTGGCGCCGAGTGCTCCGGACCGGTCGGCCAGCACGTACAGGTGCCGGTCGAAGTCGCGGCCGAGGCCGATGATGCCGGTCTCGTCGTTCACGGTGGAGTCGCCGCCGGCGGGGTCGACGGCTACGACGATGCGCGCCATGTCGAGTCCGGAGAACTGGACGGCGTTGAGCCGGGCGGCGTCGATCCACGGACGCTTCCAGACTCCTCCCTCGGGCGGGCGAGGCTTCTGCATGTAGAGGGCGCCCCAGACGCGCTCGCCCACGCGCTTTCGCGTCTTGGCGTGGTGGGCGGCATCGAAGCGGGAGGGCCACAGCGGCTCGCCGAGCGGGCGGCCGAGGGGGTCGTCGGGGCTGTCGGCGAGCGCGGGCAGGTCGATGACGTGCCAGGCGTCGCGTTCGGACGCCAGGATCCGGCCGGAGAGGTCGTCTTCGTGCCAGCGGGTTTGGATGACGCAGATCGCGCCGGTGGGCTCGATGCGGGTCTGGAGGACGGAGGTCCACCAGTCCCATGCGCGCTTGCGCATGGTGGGCGAGTCCGCGTCGGCCATGTCCTTGACCGGGTCGTCGACGATGGCGATGTGGGCGCCGCGGCCGGTGAGGCCACCGCCGATGCCGGCGGCGAGTAGGCCGCCCTCGCCGCCGACGATGTCGAAGCGGTTGGCGGCCTGGCTGCCGGGCTTGAGGTGGATGCCGAGGTCTTCGCCCCAGGTGAGGATCGCGTCGCGGATCCAGCGGCCGTGATCGTCGGCGAGGTCGGCGCTGTAGCTCGCGATCATCATGCGGTGGCCGGGGTTTCGCCTGAGGTACCACAGCGGTGCCCACCGGCTGGTTCGACGGCTCTTGCCGTGCCGCGGGGGCATGGTGAGCATGACGCGGTCGAGGCGGCCTTCGGCCATGTCGATGAACGCCTTGTCGATGAGATCGAGGTGGGGTGCCTGCATCTCTCGGCCGTCGGTCAGGACGGCGGCCAATGCGCCCGGGGAGCGGTCCATGGCGAGACGTTTCTCCACGACGACGAGCTGGGCGCGGAGTTCGGGCGAAGCTTGGGCGGCGATGGCGCGACGCTGCTCGGTGGGCAGTGTGCCGTACTGCGCGAGAACGGCCTCGCGGTCTCGGCTACTCATCAGCTATCGGCCTGGTCGGTGAGGTCGATCAGCGCGGCGAGTTCGTCTGTCGTGGCTGTCGCAACCTGGACGGGCCCGCCTTCCGGGCCGGCGAGTTCGGTCCTGGTGGGCATGTCGAGCCCGAGCAGCCGTGCGCGCCGCTCCATGACGCGCAGAGCACGGTCAATGGCGGTGAGGTCCTGGTCGCGGACGACCTTCCGGTAGGCGACGAGGAACAGCCGGTCGAGACGGTCAGCCTCCAGGGCGCGCATCTCATCGGCGTCGTGGTTCAGTTCGGTGCGGCGGTCGTCGAGGGCCTTGCGGACGTCTCGGCAGGCGGCGTGAATCAGCGCCTGCTCGTCGGGGGGCTCCTGGCCCTTGCGGTACCGCTCGATCCCGTAGCCCTGGGGGTATGCGACCCCGTCGGCGTTCACGGCCGGGTCAGCTGCCAGCTTTCTGGCGATGGACAGCCAGTCGACGCCTGCGAGGCGTAGGTCGATGGCGTCCGAGCGGCGGCGCGCGATGGCCGCACGCGCGGCTTTATCAGGGCGTCCCACCGCGGGGCTCCTCCACAGCTAGGTGCGCCCCCACGCCCACCGCCATGATCGCACTTCGTGCGGCCGTCCAGACGCCGGTCAGTTGGTTCCTGAGCGAAAGCCGGGACGACGCGGGTAGGCGGCTGCTAGCTTCGTGCGTGGAGATTCGTGTTGGCCGGGCAGTGCCTGCGTCAGCCAGTCGCAATCCGTGTGGGCGGCGCATTCCGACGAAATGCCTGTTCAAACGGTGAGTGACCCGTGATGAGCATAGCGGCTCCGTTCCAACGCTCCCCGTGGCCACAGTTGGTTACGCAGCAGAGCAGTAACGGTTTCAGCGTCGGATGGAACTCGGTCGATCACCCATGTGGTCGTCCGGGTGCATCGGCGTATTCGAGTGCTCGGCACGGCCCCGTTTTGAGGAGAGCCGATGTCGGCGGATTCAGCTAAGACCATGGTCCTGCAATGGAGCGAGGTCGTTTCCCTTTGCCTGGTCCTTCTCGTATCGATCGTGGGTCAGTGCGGGTCACTGATTGACGCGGCTCGGGACGTGGCTGATAGGTGGCGAGGGGACCGGACGCCTGACGGTGACGGTGACCAAGACGAATCCGGGCGCGAACCGGATCACTGAGCCTGCGGCTCCAGCCAGCGCCGACCTGATATCCACTCGGCCGGCGCTGACCGCCCATCTACATCAGCGTCATCTGTCCGGGGACGCTGCCGGTTCCGAGGCCGCGTGGGCGCTCGCCTGGGATCGTCACGACGCCGGCGGCGCGCAGGTGGTGGGCGAACTGCCAGTTCCGGCAGGTGGCGTACTGCCTGTTGCCGGCGTTGGGGTCGTCGGGCGGGATGTGCTTGTCGGTGAACGGGAGCGGCCTGGCGTCCGTGAGGGTGACCTTGAGGTCCTTGACCTGGATCTCGACGTGATAGCCGGGGGCGCGCTCGAAGGCGAGGTGCGGGTTGTCCTCCCATCGGTAGGGGCTGGTGGTGACGCCGCACAGGTAGTAGGCGATGGCGTACCGGTTTGCGTCGAGGGTGACGGTAAGGTCCTGCGGGCTGTCCTGTTGCACATCCCGGCTGTAGGGGCCGTGCAGGGAGCGGGCGCAGTGCTGGGTGAGGTCGATACCCGTGACGTACTTGAGCCACAGGTAGTGATACAGCCTCTGCCCGCGCTCAATTCGAATTGTCGGCGGCTTCACCGAATTTCCCCCTCAGAAATGAAACATTCACCCTCTAATTATATAGGAATTGGAGGGAATTCCGATTTATGCATTTTGGCGCTCACACATGTCAAGCAAGGTCTGCACGAGCGGCTTGTGCCGGTTGTGCCTGTATCCCTGCGGGTACTCCATGTTGAACTCGACTTCGAGAGACTCGCGACGGACGACGGGAGCAATGGGGAGCGGCCGGCGACAGCGTGCGTAGATGTTCCCGCCGTTGGGGTTACCCAGGATCTCCACGTCCGCGAAGTACCGAGACAGCAGAGCGCGCAGTGTCTCTGGGGTGTGGAATTTCTGCATGGTCCACACTCCGCTGCGGAACGTCGCAGCAAAGCCGTTCTCGTCCAGGAACTCAAGGGCCCGCCGGTAGTTCCCGTTGTTCCGGTGCTTGCGGCCGGCGAGCTTGCGTTCGACGGATCCGAGGGAGCGGGTGCCGGTGTAGAAGGTGCCCGATGCGTCGAGCAGCGAGTTGCAGGTGGCGATGACGTGCCCTTCGAACTCCAGCGAGGTGACAGAGTTCAGGACGCTGTCGAGGACGACGACGTCGTAGAGCCCGTGGGCCTGGACGTCTCGCTGAAGGTCCCGGATGTGGGACACGGTCGCCGCGATGTCGAGCGCGTTCTTCTTTCCGGAGGCTTTCACGTGGGGCTCGTACCAGTGGGCGGCGTATCCCTGCTCCTTGAGGCGCCTGATGTACGCCGCCTCGCCGGCCCCGAAGTCGACGATGCGCTGTCCCCCCTTGATCTCGGGCAGCACGTAGCGTTCGTAGGTGGTGGACTTGTGGGAGTCCCCTTCATCACCGCCGAGGCGGTGCATTTGGCACCAGTGCTGGTTGTACGCCTTGATGCCGAGCTGGGTGTAGTCGTAGACGCCGTAGTCGCCCTCCAGCCATTCGATGAGTTCGTCGGCCTCCTGCACCGATACGCGGTAGCACAGCACCGGGTATTTCAGGTCATGGCCCACGACGGCGTAGTCGTTGTTGAGGATGACGCGGCCGGCGGAGTCGGCGACGATCGAACCCCAAGGCCCGTATCGCGTGACGAGGCGGCGGATCTCCTCCTGGATGGCCGGGTTGCCGCGCCCCACGACGGCGATGTCCTGGGGCTCGATCCACTCCCACCCGTGAACGTCGTCAGCTGCGGCCGGGGCGCGGACCCGAGAGCCGTCGGTTTCCACAGAGTTGTGCAGGAGGTTGAACTGGACCTCGTCGTGAGTGGTCACGTGCTTGCCCAGCAGCAGGGCAGGCACGGTCTGTTCTCCGTTGGCCTTGAGGCTCTTGGTTCGCTGGTGGCCGGCGATGAGAATGCCGTTGCCGTTGACGATGACCGGCTTGACGCAGCCGAACAGGGCCAGGCTCTGCTTGAGTCGCTCGAAGGCGTTCTGGGACAGGCGCCGCGGGTTGTAGGGGGCGGGCTTGAGTCCGGCCAGGGGGAAGTCGGCGACGAACTCAGGCATCAGCGGCCTCCGGGTCGTCGTCGGCGGCGGCGCCGCTGTCGAGGAGGTAGTGGCCGAAGCCGGAGTCGGTGCCGCGTCGCTCGTAGTACGCGGTGTGGGTCGTGTTGAGGCGTTCGACCTCGTCCGCGGTGATCTGGACGCGGGTGGTGCCCCACTGGATGAAGCCCCACTGGAGGTGCTCGTCCTTGATCTTGTCCCCTTCGCTGGCGATGGTCTCGGCGGGAAGGACTGCGGGCAGGGAGTGGTCGAGGAGTTCGTCGAGGGCCGTCTGGTCGTAGCCCGTGCCCTGGAGGTCCGGGAGTTCCTCGAGGATCTCCGCGAGCAGGGTCGAGTCGTAGCCGGCGAGGTCCGAGGTTCGGTTGTCGACGACGACGATGCGCGTGGCGGCTTCGTCGTCGACGTCGACCCATGTGGCCGCGATGGTCTCCCACCCGAGTTCGACGGCGGCCTGGAAGGTGTGGTTGCCGGCGAGGATCTCGCTGGGGCGCCCGGTGCGGGTGCCCCGGTTGACGACGATGGCCTTGTACTGGCCGTTGACCGTCAGCGATTCGCGGATGGAGGCGACGTCGCCGTTCCGGGGGTTGCGGTGGAACGGCGTGAGGTCGGTGACGGGCACCGCGAGGGGGAGCAGGTCGTCGGGGATGTTGGGGGGCGTGGTGTTCACGGACGTCCCTTGTGTAGGCCGTTCCCCGCGCCCTACCAGGGCAGCCTAGTTCAAGATGCCTCTAGCTTGAGGTATCGATCGAACAGCAGAGCACCGGTCCCAGCTGTTGTGAGCACATCGATCGAGCCGAACCGTGATACGGCTTCAAGGAACTTGTCAGTCAGGGAGAAGTCCCCACTTCTCATTGCCTCATCCATGAGACAGTCACCGAACGTGAGGCAGACCGGCTCTACCGGCCAGGTCTCAACATCCGTATCAACCGCACGACTGGTTACTGATGCGGCAAACTGGAGCAGTCGCGCAAGAGCATAGTGTTCCAACACGGAAAGGCTCGCAGAGAACCAGCCATCACGTCTCGATGGACGGCGACAAATTGCTGCGAGCAGTCCCGCCGCCAGCTCACTCCAGCCCATGCGGATCAGACCCAGCACGATGTCCGGCCATGAGCCGTCAATCCACACGGTGGTTTCCGCGAGGGTCCGGACTGTGTGAAGACTGAAGGGGAACTGCCCCTCAGGTCCAACCGATGCCAGCAGGGAGATCACTCTCCTCGCATCGGGGAGTTCATCTCGAACCGCATAATCCAACACCGAATCCGCCAGCACGACGTTACCCGAGTCGACTCCAATCGGAATATCTCGCCACTGCGCACAAATATGCTTGATGTTGTTGGCGTTGACTCGGGGAGAGATAGAGTCTGACACTCGCTGCGCAAGGCTGGGGTTCACTCCAGCCACAAAAACACCGAAGGAAACCACCTCATCTAGGGTGCGGAACCTGGAGACATCAGAAGCAAACTGCCTACCCGCGGGATGATCGATGTCAGTCAGCCAGCGAAACAGCTCCATCACGTCTGCCAGCGGGCGGGCCCAGGCAGCTTCCGTCAAATCCCTGCTGGCCTCGACGGCTAGGCCAGCATCCAGCATGGAAGAGACTTGCAGGATGAAGTCACCGATTGGAATCTCTTGAGCAGCCGGCTGCCGGGTGGCAAGCTCTTCTTCCAGGCTCAGGACGTCTGTCCTTAGCCCATCACAGCGAGACTCGGCCTCTCGGTGCAGCCGCCGAGCCGCCTCCAACTGCGCTTTCAGCTCCGCAATTTCCTCCATTAGAAGCCGTGCAGTAGCCGCGAATCCCTCCTGCTGATTCCGGGCATTATCCAGCTCCTGCGCCACGACTCGTTGCTGATCCGCCCAGTCCAGCTGGAGCTGACTGAGGTCGACCTCCAAGTCCCGAACTTCTCGTTCCTTTTCATCAAGTAGACGATGGAGCCCGTCTACCTGCCGCAGAGCACGCGCGCACTCCCTCTTAGAAAGCGCAAGATCGCCGCGAAGCGACTCCAGCTCGTACTCGGCGGGGTCAACGGCTTGAAGGGCAGAGAGGCGCTGCCTGCGCATGACGTCCTTGGCGTGCTCCTGCACTGACGCGCCTGCCGTTTCCTCCACCTCATGGATCAGGCGGTCAATGAACTCCTGCGTCGCAAGCCGCTTTCCGCTCAGGTAGCGCGACACGACGGACTTGTCCAGGTGAACACGGCGGGCATAGGCCGCTTGGGATACACCAAGCCTGTTGAACATCTCCGTCAACACGTTGCCCAGGGCTGCAACTTCAGGGTGCACGCCACGAGCAACCTGCCCGGAGGTGCCCTGCGTAGGCGCTACTTCTCCCATGGCCCCGCCACCTCCCACCGTTGACTCACTGCTGGCAACGCGTTGCCGCTTCCGCAACCTAGCCGCTCACTCCGACAGTCAGGACGACTTGCAGGAGATTCGACTGGAGGCACACCTCAATGCCAAGTAGCTGGTCAGCATTGATCGCACCAGCACGCTGGGCGCAACGGGCGCTCATCGTCGTCGCCACCCTGGTCCCCCTCACGGTTGTGACGATCGCATTCGTTCCGGCTCTACTCCTTCTACCGTTCCTGCCATCAGGCCACCCGAAGACGCAGCTGATGGTCCAGCAGCTGACGGCGTGGACAAGGACCCTACTGGTGGCAAGCCGGGAGCGGTAACCGCGAACGGGGCCGACTCCAGAAGGAGCCGGCCCCCACTTCAGCGATTGTTGCAGCGGCAGATCCCGGAAGGCAGGCACCAGGAGTCGCAGGCCTTGCACCAGACGGCGCCCGATACGGGCGGCGTGTGGTCAGTCGTGCTGGCAAGCTGCTGCTGGTCGTTCATGACGCTCGCTTCCTTGGTCGGCTGCTGATGGCTTCATCGAGGGCGGCCAGGTTTCGCGGCCCTTCCGGATCGGGCTTCGGGTGCCTGAGCCTCGCGGGGAGCCGGTCCCGTTCGGCGAGAAGGCGAAGGTAAAGGGGGTAGTCCGCAGGGTGGCCGCGAAAGTCCGGATCGACGGGACCGTCGTTCACGTGACGCTCCTTGTACGCGGAATCCGCCCGGTTGGGGGCGGATTCACCACGGTCGTGAGGTGGCGGAGGGCAGCTTTCCGGTCTCGCTTCGGAGCGAGGCCGGTGCCTGGCGGGCAGGGCGCGGGGGGTTGGCCACCCGCCAGGCACCGAGGAGTTGCCGCATGCCACGGCGTCGCTGGCCGACGTCCTCGTACCGCCGACCAGCAAGTAGACACTAACACTTCTCAGTGTTGGTATCTATCTTTCGATGTCAGAAAAGGCCTTCCTGAGATGCCTTCTGCTCCGCCCTCGCCACCTCCCCAATCCGGCGCCCGGGCGGCGCGGGCGACTGCGGGCGCACTGGGATCACGGTCACGACGGTGCGGACGCCTCTGAACCAGTGATCCGGAAGCGGCTGGATGGTGCCGTGAGCCTCGCGCACCCGGCTGCGGAAGTCCGCAGCCAGCGCGTTGGTCCGGAAGGTCAGGCCGGCGAACATGATCGCTACGAGCAGTCCCTCGGGGCGGACCCACCTCAGCGCGCGTTGCACATGGTGGATATCGACCTGCTTGGCGAACGGCGGGTTCATGACCACCCGGTCGTAGCGCGCGGACACCGGCAGGGTGAGGAAGTCCGCGACGGTCACCTCCCTGGCATAGCCCCGGCTTCGGATCGCCTCCGCGCGGCCGGGGTCAAGCTCGACGCAGTCGACTACCCCGCCACGGTCAGCGATCCGTTCGGCCATGGCGCCCGTACCGGCCGACGGTTCGAGGACCTCCTGCCCTGCCTGGATGTCGGCAAGGTCCAGGATCTCGTCCACGAGCGCCGGCGGCGTGGGGCAGTAGCCGCGCTCCGCGTCGGTTGTCACCTCCCCTTCGGCAAGCAGGCCGGCGACGGCGTCGGCCGCATTGACGGGAAAGAAGTGACCGCACTTCCATCGGTTCCACTTCCCGCCGACCGCCGCGAGGGCGAGGTTCACACGCTGGTAGAGGCTGTCCTCGAGCTGGCTGCCCAGGTACAGGGCCGGTCCGGCGCAGCGGGCGTTTCGGATGGCGTCGAGCACGTCGGTGTCGATCTTCACGACCTGCCCTCGATCCCACGCTCACCGTCGACGGCGGCACGCGTCTGGATCAGCTCGGCTTCGAGTTCGACGAGACGGGCCGTGACCATGAGCGCGAACCGGACGGAGACGGACCCCCCTGCCGCGCGCAGGAGTTCGGCCGTGGCGGCGCGGGTGAGGTCGTCCGCCTTCTGAGCGGCTTCGTCCCCCTGACCGGCGCGCGCATAGTTGAGGACTCGGGCCGCGCGCGCGACGAGCTCCTGGGCGGCCGGGTCGTACTCCTGGAGGGCATTGCCGACCGCTGCCGTGGAGAACAGAGGCAGGTTGACGTTGCGCATCCTGTGAATGTCGTTGATCACTGCGGGCTCCTTGGGGAAGGGCGGGTGGGCGGCCGTCGAGGCCGCCCACCCTGGACTGGTTGATCAGGCGGCGGTCTCGGTCGGCTCCGCGTCGCCGATCGCCGTCTCCGTCCCCGTCTCCACCTCGCCGACGGCGTCGGCCTCCGGCTCCTGCTCGGCGTCGGATCCCGCGTCGGCGTCGCCGTCCGATCCGACGGCGGCCGCGATCAGGGCCTCCGCCTCGGCGGCGAGGTCCGGGGCCTCCGCCTCGGCGCTGACGATGATCGTGCTGGCGGTCGCGTGGGCGACGGCCTGGCGGACCTGGAAGCGCGCCTTCTCCAGACGCTTCGCGGCCCGGTCCAGCTGCTCCAGGCGCTGCCCGGCCTCCCCGGCCAGGAGCTTGGCCAGGTGCTGGGCATCGGTCTTCGAGATGTCCTCCAGCAGACCGCACAGGCGCTCGATCTCGTCGAGCGCCGTCTTGGCCTTGGTCGTCTCCTTCGTGCGCGCGGCCCTCTCCTCGGGGGTCATCTCCTCGACCTCGACCATGGAGTCCTGGGTCGCCGCCTTCTCCTGCTTGCGCATGGCGTAGGCGATGTGGACGAGCTGGTTGTCGGTCATCTCACCCTTCTTCCACTTCTCGAAGATGCCCTTCTGGTTGTCCTTGGTCAGCGCGGCGATCTGGACGGCGGCCTGGGTGCCGATGTGGCCCAGGTTGACGGCGGCGGCAACTTCGGACCTCAGGCCGAGGAGGGCGAGACGAGCGTTGATGTACTGGACCGTCTTCGAGACCTTCTTGGCGACGATCTGGACCGCGTCCTTGGGGTCTACGTCCGGGCCCTGCATGTCGAGGAGCTTGTTGAAGCCCTTGGCCTCTTCGAGCGGCAGCATGTCGGCCCGGTTGATGTTCTCGACCATGGCCTTCTCGAAGGCGGCCGCGTCGCCGATGGCCTCGCCGTCGTTGCCGGTGATGATCATGGCGGGGATGGTGATCTTGCCCGCGATCTCGTGGGCCCGGAATCGGCGCTCACCGGCGACGATCTCGTAGCCGCCGGCCTCGCGCTTGCGGACGACGATCGGCTGGAGGAGGCCGTGCTCATTGATCGAGTCGGCCAGCTCCTTGAGCTCGACCTCGTCGAAGTGCTCGCGGGGCTGGCCCTCGTTGCGGTGGATCTGAGCGAGCTTCAGGCTGGCGGTCTTGGTACCCATCCGATTCTCCAAGAGGTCGTTCGGAGTGAGGTTTCTTCCCCGCCCCTTCTGTTTCTATTCTATATGCATTTTTGAGGTGGGTCCACATACGCCTGGAAGTTTCAGCACGTCAAAAGGCCCGGCGCTACCAGAAGGTCACGCCGGGCTCCGCACTACTCCACTCTCCAACTCGCGCCGAGGTCGACGTTGGGCGGCTCCGGCGGCCGGCGGGGAACCGCCGAGGGGGCAACGATCGCAAGGGCGGCCAGCAGGTCATGCGCCGCGTCGCCGCCGAGGTCCACGAACGCCTCGTTGCGCGACTCCCCCAGTCGCGCGAGCACCCTCTCCAGTTGGACCGCCACGCCGCACCCCTCTGTGTCGCATGTTCGCCTCCCCCTCTTTCCATGGCGGGACATAGATCCCGACACACCTATGTACGCGGCACACCTCGAAGTACATCAGTGCGCGAGCACCGCCGCAGCCCAGAGCTGCGGGCACGTCCGCAGCTCTAGCATCATGATCCAACGGATCGAAAACGATCCTGCTTCGGAGAGTGACCTATTGTCAATGAACATAGACAATAGGCCGGAAGACCTGGCTCCAATTGACCCTGGCGTGGCGGGAATCAGCCACGCCCCTGCCCCTACCCGCACTGCGGCCGCTCGGGCGGCCCGCCACGAAGGACCTCTGCCTATGGCCTCCGGCCCCGACGCCACACTGGCTAGCAAGCTGGCATTACTGCTACGCCGGATAGTCGACCGAACCGGCCAGAGACCCAGCGTGCGAACCCTGGAGAAGGCCACCTCAGCAACCACAGGCGGCAAGCCGGCGATGACCTATCAAGTCATCAACGACCTCCTGAATGACGAGAAGCGCGACCCGAAGACATCGCAGCTCCTCGGACTCGCACGTGCATTCGATGCTCCGGTAGCTTTCTTCCTTCCCGGGTACAACGGCCTGACCTCCTTGGAGGTCTACGAAGCGCAAGCGGACGCCCGGGAGGCACTCCGGCTCATCCACGACCTGGGGGAAGAGGGAGCCGCGGAGCTGCTGGAGGCCGCGCTCGCGATCCGAAGACGACACGGCAAGACCGACACCAACATCCCGGAGGTGCCGGAGCTGCCGCCCATGGTGGAGCCGCCGCGACCCGGCCGGCGTCGCCGTCTGTCGTTTACCGAGGCTGCCGAACGGGCCGTCTCCGATTTGGAAGGACTCTGAAGGACCATCATGGATGGCATCGTCTTTGGCATATGCACTCTGGTCGGGATTGTGGGAACGTGGTACTCCGCCCGAGATGCGTGGCGACTACGCGACCGGAGCGAGTACCGAATCGCACGCGCCGCACGCGCCGTCGCCTTCGGTGTCTGCACGGTCGGCGTCCTCTTGGCCGTGCCGGCGGTGGAGGGGATGCTTGAGGATCTGTCCGGCATGAACAACTCCGCCAAGCTCGGGGCGCATATTTGCGCCGTGTTGTGGTGCGGGAGCCTCCAGCTGATGCTGGTGGACTGGTCGTACAACCAAGAGGTGCTCAAGGCCAGCCTCTACGCGCGGATTGCCCTGGGGATCGTTGTGCTGGCCGCGATGCTGCCGTTGTTCATCGCGACCACCGGATCCGCGATGGAGTTCACCACCGCCTTCGCGACGGAACCTGGCGTGACCGTCTACCTCCTGGTCTACCTCGCCTATGTCGCCATCACGTGCGGCGAGATCGCCTTCCTGTGTTCCGGCATGGCCCTGTCTGCGTCTCGACGCAGCCACACCTGGACGGCGCGAGGTCTCGCCACCTCGGCGGCCGCGGCGGCCCTCGGCGTCGCCTACGCGATCAGCAAGGGCTCGTACCTGGTGCTGCATTACCTCCGCCACCCCTGGCCCCTCCGGTACGAGGAGATCATCTCCCCCCTGCTGGCCGGCCTGGCAACCGTGGCTCTGATCACAGGCCTCACGATGGCTATGGTCGGCAGACGACTCACTCAGCGGAAGGTCGATCAGGTCACGACGTGACAGCTCGGCCCTTCCGCCAGTCCAGCACCACGCGGCCGGGCTCGATCGTTCGCACACCCTTCGCGCTGGCCGGGAACACCCGCACGCCCTCCAAGAGCAGCAAGGTGATGGCCTGCTTGGAGGCGTGCGGGGCCGTGTTCCACCACTGCACGAGGTCCCGGGCGTCACCCAGCTTGAAACGCACCATCTGCTCCGCGAACCGGAGGCGAGTTCGGTTGACCTTAAGCTCGTCGGTCGCAGCGTTCTGGGCGGCAAGGAAGGCGTCACGGCCAATCTGTCGACGGCCGTACAGCTCGCCTATCTCGCGCCCCCGTTCCTCCAGCTCGACGATCGTGTTCTTGAGGTCCTCGACCTGCACCCGCGCGGCCTCCTGCGCGGCCTCGATGCTCGCTCGCACGTCCGGCTTCATCAGTTCGGCCACGAGGTATTCGGCGACGTAGGTCTCCAGGAGCTCCGCGTTCACACGGACCTCCCCACATCCGCCCACGCCCTGCTTGTCCTTCGGGCGGCAGCGGTACCCAGGGCTCCCCGTGTTGTTGCGAGCTCCGGTCAGACGCTGCTTGCACTTGCCACACGAAGCGATGCCCCCTACGTCTCCCGCGAGGAGATAGGAGTAGGGGGCGTCAGGCGTTGCCCTCTTCCGTTTGGCGTGGCGGTCTTCTAGGGCTTTGAACTCTTCAGGGGTGATGACCCCGGGATGGCCGGCGTCGACCAGCTCGCCGTTCTCGTCGCGCCTCAGCCCGGCAATGGCGGGGTTCTTGAGGAGACGACCGACGCTCGCATCCTTCCACTCCCCCCCTAGGGTCCCCCGGTAGCCCTGCGAGTTGGCCCACACGGCGATATCTCCGTCGGACTGTGGAGGATCGAGAAGAGCGCGGCTGGCCATCTCTCGCAGCGGCCCGACCTCGTCTTCGCGGAGGCGGCGCCGCGAGTTGTCCTCGAATCCGTAGAGCCGTGGCATGCGGTTCCGTCCGATCTCTTTCGTTCTCCCCCGTGGCGGGCCGATCCTAGGACACGGTCCGTACCAATGGCACGTTCCGCCTCAAGATCGACGACCGCTGCCGCAGCTAGCGGCCCGGCGGTTCAACACCCAGCTCACGCCACAAGGCGGCAGCTGGCACTCGCGTCGTACCACCGAGCGGCAGCGTCTTCACGGGGAAGTCGCCTGACCTGATCAAGGCATACGCCTTGTGCACACCGATACCCAGCGCCCGAGCCGCCGTCGACACGTTCACCGTCGGCGGAAGCGCCAGCAGCTCCTTCATGGTCATCCCCGCAGACGCGGACCCGGTTGCCGAACTCTCTTTCACTGTCATCTCGCCGTCGCGTTCTCCCCCGCGCCAACGTAGACATAAGAATACTCCAACACTCCAGTGTTGGGGCAATATATCTCACAGGTCGGCAACGATCAGCACACGAGCCACATCAGCAGGGGGAGAGCTACATGACCGAAATCAGCTATTCCAGGAGGTGCGCGTGCAAGGTTCCGGTCCTCGACGCGGCCGGCGCGCCGGTACTCCTGAGCGACGGCACGCCGAAGATGAAGGAGGTCGGAGCCACCTGCCCCAAGCTCAAGCAGAAGGGCCACTCCACCTGGTACTTCTACTTTGAGCTGGAGCCCGGCGAGAACGGCAAGCGCCGGCGACTCCGCCGCGGCGGGTTCAAGACTCAGGACGACGCCAAGGTAGAGGCCAAGAAGGAGCTGAAGAAGGCCGAGGGCGGAACAGACGTCCTGAGCTCGGCCACCGTGGGAGAGGACCTCACCGCCTGGGTGGAGCGGAAAGGAAGCCTCGCCCGCACCACCTCACATGGCTACGAGGCGCACATCCGGCTCTACCTGATGCCCCACCTCGGGCATATCAAGCGCAAGGATCTCCACGCCCGGCACGTCGAAGCGATGTACGCCGCCATCAAGAAGGAGAACGCCGAACGCCTCCTCCACCACGGCAGAGTCGTAGAGCTCACCAAGGCGCGCGACGCCGCAAAGGCAGCCTGGATACGCGCCTCCGGAAAGGGTGAGGAGCGCCGCCGAGCTCGCACGGCCTACCTCGACGCCAACGATGCCCTGCGGAAGGGACGGCGGGGCCTGCGGCAGATCACCGGGCCCGCGACGCTCCACCGCATCAACGCCACCCTGAGCTCGTTCCTCAACAGCGGGATCAAGCGGCTCGAATACCAGACCAACTGGGCATCACTCATCGAGCTGCCCACCGTCAAGCGGCCGAAGCCGCTGGTGTGGACCCCCGAGCGCGTCGAGCACTGGCGACGCACAGGCGAGAAGCCTGGCCCGGTGATGGTCTGGACTCCCGAGCAAGCCGGTAGCTTCCTGGACTTCGTGGCGGACGACCGCCTGTACGCCCTGTGGGACACGTTCACCTTCCTCGGCCCGCGCCGCGGCGAGATGGCTGCCCTGCCCCCGGAGGAGGTGAGCCTGACCGATCTGTGGATGCGAATCTCGGCACAGCTCGTCGAGGTCGCATACCGCGTCTACGGCGAAGAACCGAAGGCCGACAGCGTCCGCACCATGAGCATCAGCGCCCACTCCGGGCGCGTCCTTGCCACGCACCTCGCCAATCAGGAGCGCGAGCGCGCCGAGTGGGAAGGCGAAGAGGCGTGGGTCGAGTCGGGTCGCTTCTTCACCATGGAAAACGGCGCCGAGCTCCACCCCGACTGGATCAGCCGCAGGTTCAAGCGGCTGGTCGAGTTGTCCGGCCTACCTCCGGTCCGCCTGCACGACCTGCGCCACCTCTCGGCCAGCCTCGCCCTGCTCGCCAACAACGACATCAAGGTGGTCCAGGAACGCCTCGGCCACAGCTCGCGACAGATCACGTCGGACACCTATACCAGCGTCCTGCCTGAACTGTTCCGGGCCGAAGCTGAGTCGACGGTCGCAGTCGTGCCTCGCGGCGGCGAGCTCACCTACACGGTCAAGAAGGCCCTCGCGATCCCGGACAGCGCCTTCGCCCAGGACGTGGCGGTGCTGTTCGCCCACGCTGCCAGCCAGGGCCAGGGGGCGCTGTGGGCGATCGGCGTTCAAGCTGCTGCCGGCGGTGAAGTCTTGGGGCAGATTCATGCGGAGGTCCAAGCGGCTGAGCGCGCGGCGGAGACGGCCGAGGCGTGGCTCCGGACCCATTGCGCAGAGCAGGGGTACGAGGTCATCCGGACCGAGAGCCTCGCGGACCAGATCCCGGACGACCAGAAGAAGACCATGACGCTGGTTCGCCTTGTGATCGACCGCACTGCGGTGAGCGGCCGCGACGAGCCGGTACGCCGCTTCCTGACGAGCACCCGACCAGCTTGAGTGGACGCCGGGTGACGTCTGTCCCCGTGTAACCGCCCCTGCGTCCCCGCTGTGTCCCCGCAGCGACTTTGGAACGCGAAAGGCGGCCCCGAGGGGCCGCCAGGATCACCGAAGTGACCCACGCTGCCAGCAAAGATGCTGGTCAGATCGTTTCTGCACACCCGGTGTGTGGTGGGGCGGGTGGGACTCGAACCCACGGCCGACGGATTATGAGTCCGCTGCTCTAACCGGCTGAGCTACCGCCCCTTTACGGCGTGGCGCGTACATGTGTGCGCGCCGTCTGCCGCAGCATAGCCGCTCATACGATCTCCTGCCTCGGATGCCCCGCATGATCGGCTTCGCCTGTTCAGAGAGACCGCGCCGAAGGCTGCCCGGTTCCCGGATCAGGGCAAAAAGAAAGAGGACCCGCCCGGGCCCTCTTCTTTCCTGCTCCCCCGACTGGACTCGAA
>NZ_JBVJLO010000003.1:266421-348904 GCF_055584685.1 Streptomyces sp. NPDC102258 | reverse complement strand
TCGAACCAGTAACCTGCCGGTTAACAGCCGGCTGCTCTGCCAATTGAGCTACAGGGGACCGCGCTCCCCCGACTGGACTCGAACCAGTAACCTGCCGGTTAACAGCCGGCTGCTCTGCCAATTGAGCTACAGGGGATTGCTGCGGTGCACCGAACAGCCCACCTCCGGCCTTGCCGGGGGGCGAGCGCTCGTTGCGAGTCATAGATTAGCGCAAGCAGGGGGGTGCTCCGCCAATCGGTATCCACAGCAGGCCGGGCACCACACGACGAAAGGTGACAGCCATGCGGTACAAGGTCACGTTCGCGCTCGGACTGGCCCTCGGGTACGTGCTCGGAACCCGGGCCGGGCGGGAGCGGTACGAGCAGCTGCGCAAGTCCGCGCAGCAGGTCGCGCAGAACCCGGCGGTCCGCAATGCCGCCGAAACCGCCGGTCAGACCGGGCGCGCCGTCGCCGGCAAGGCCTTCGCGGCGGTGGGGGACAAGGTCGGGGACGTCGTACCGGAGTCGCTGGCCGAGCGGGTCCGGGCGATGCGCGGCCGGGCGGGCGCGGGCTCCGAGGACGAGTGGGGCACCACCAACACCTGAGGACCTGTCCGGACGAGCCGAGTCCGGCCCGGCGTGCGGCAGAATTCTCCGCATGGGGATAGTCGCCGGGCTGGACAGCTCTTCCACCTTCACTCGCATCGTGGTCTGTGACACGGAGACGGGCGCCGTGCTGCGCCAGGGCTACGCGCCCCATCCACCGTCCGCCGGTGAGAGCGTCCCCCACGAAACCGACCCGCAGGCCTGGCTGCTCTCCCTCGGCGAGGCCGCCGGCGGCGGGCTGCTGGAGGGCGTCCAGGCCATCGGCGTCTCCGCGCAGCAGCACGGGGTCCTGCCGCTCGACGCGCAGGGCGCCCTCGTACGTCCCGCCCTGGTCGGCAACGACAAGCGCGGGCAGGTCGCCGCCGCCGAGCTGGTCGACGCGCTCGGGGGGCGGCAGGCGTGGGTCGCCGCGGTGGGCTCGGTCCCGCACTCCGCGTCGCCGGTCGCGAAGCTGGCCTGGCTGGCCCGTACCGAGCCGGAGGCGGCGCGCCGGGTCGCGGTGGTGATGTCCCCGCACGACTGGCTCGTCTGGCAGCTGCTCGGCCGGCCCGCCCGCCGCACCACCGACCGGGCGGGCGCGTCCGGCACCGGGTACTGGTCGGCGGCCACCGGCTCCTACCGCCCCGACCTGGTCGAGCTGGCGCTCGGGCACCGGGCCCTGCTGCCCGAGGTGCTCGGCCCCGCCGACGCCGCCGGGATGACCCCCGAGGGGCTGCTGATCTCCGCCGGGACCGGGGAGACCATGGCCGCCGCGCTCGGGCTGGGGCTCGGGCCGGGGGACGCGGTGGTCTCGCTGGGCGCGTCCGGCTCGGTGATGGCCGTGCACCACGAGGCGCTGTCGGAGCCGGGCGGCCTGATCACCTCGCTGGCCGACGCGGGCGGCATGCACCTGCCGGTGGTGAACACCTCCAACGCCGTCCGGGCCCTGCGCGGCACCGCCGAGCTGCTGGGCACCGACCTGGAGGGGCTGAGCGCGCTCGCGCTGAAGTCGACGCCGGGCGCCCACGGCCTCGTACTGCTCCCCTACCTGGAGGGCGAGCGGACCCCGAGCCTGCCGCAGGCGGCCGGGACCCTGTCCGGGCTGCGCCGGGACTCGATGAAGCCGGAGCACCTGGCGCGGGCCGCGTTCGAGGGCATGCTCTGCGGGCTGGTGGACGCCCTCGACGTGCTCCGCCACCGCGGGGCGGCGATCCGGCGGGTGTTCCTGCTGGGCGCGGCGGCCGAGCTGCCCGCCGTACAGGCCGCCGCCCCGGGGCTGTTCGGGACGCAGGTCGTCGTACCGGCGCCGGCGGACTACGCGGCGCTCGGCGCGGCCCGGCAGGCGGCCTGGGCGCTGGGGGTGCGGCAGGGCACGCTGGCCCCGCACACCCCGCCGGTCTGGCCGGCCGCCGCGGCGCAGGTCTTCGAGCCGGGCGAGGAGTTCCCGGCCTGGCAGGCCGTGCGCCAGCAGTACGTGACCACGCGCGAGCAGCTCCACCCGGGGGCCTTCCCGGCGTAGGGCCCGTGGTCGTGGTGATCTACTCCTTTTGACCGGGCTTTGCGAAAACGGGTGGGGATCATCCCCCGGTTGGCCGAAGATGGACCGAACCCCTCGATCATGCCGACCGGAGCCTGCGCGTGCTCATACGACTTTTGCGGACCCACCTGGGTCCGTACCGGAAACCGATCGCCCTCCTGGTCCTGCTGCAACTGCTGCAGACCAGTGCGAGCCTCTACCTGCCCACCCTCAACGCCGACATCATCGACAACGGTGTCGTCAACGGCGACACCGGTTACATCCTGCGCTTCGGCGCCGTGATGCTCGGTGTCTCGCTCGTCCAGCTCCTGTGCAACGTCGGGGCCGTGTACTACGGCGCCCGTACCGCGGCCGCGCTCGGCCGTGACGTCCGCGCCGCCGTCTTCGACCGGGTGCAGAGCTTCTCCGCCCGTGAGCTGGGCCAGTTCGGCGCACCGTCGCTGATCACCCGTACGACGAACGACGTCCAGCAGGTCCAGATGCTGGTCCTGATGACCTTCACGCTGATGGTCTCGGCGCCGATCATGTGCGTCGGCGGCATCGTCATGGCCCTCTCGCTCGACGTGAAGCTGTCGGGCGTGCTGCTCGCGGTGGTGCCCACGCTCGGCCTGGCGGTCGGCGCCATCGTCTGGAAGACCCGCCCGCTGTTCCGCCAGATGCAGGTGCGCCTGGACACCGTGAACCGGGTGCTGCGCGAGCAGATCACCGGCAACCGCGTGATCCGCGCCTTCGTCCGCGACGGATACGAGGAGGAGCGGTTCCGCACCGCCAACTCCGACCTGACGGCGGTCTCCCTCGCCTCGGGCAAGCTGCTCGCGTTCATGTTCCCGACCGTCATCGTCGTCGTGAACGTCTCCAGCGTGGCCGTCATCTGGTTCGGCGCGATGCGCGTGGACAGCGGCGGCATGGAGATCGGCCAGCTGACGGCCTTCCTCGCCTACCTGATGCAGATCGTCATGTCCGTGATGATGGCCACCTTCATGTTCATGATGGTGCCGCGCGCCGAGGTCTGCGCCGAGCGCATCCAGGAGGTCCTGGACACCGACACCAGCGTGGTCCCTCCGGCCGAGCCGATCCGCAAGCTCCTGCGGCGCGGGCGGCTGGAGCTGCGCGGCGCCGACTTCCGCTATCCGGGCGCCGAGGCCCCGGTGCTGCGCGGGGTGGACCTGGTGGCCCGCCCCGGTGAGACCACGGCCGTGATCGGCTCCACCGGCAGCGGCAAGTCCACGCTGCTGGGGCTCGTGCCCCGGCTGTTCGACGCGACCGGCGGCGAGGTCCTCGTCGACGGGGAGGACGTACGCCGCCTCGACCCGGAGCTGCTGGCCAAGACGGTCGGCATGGTGCCGCAGAAGCCGTACCTGTTCTCCGGAACCGTGGCTTCCAACCTGCGGTACGGGCGCCCGGACGCGACCGACGAGGAGCTGTGGCACGCCCTGGAGGTGGCCCAGGCCAAGGACTTCGTCTCCGCGCTGGAGGGCGGGCTCGACGCGCCCGTCACCCAGGGCGGTACGAACGTCTCCGGCGGCCAGCGCCAGCGGCTCGCGATCGCCCGCACCCTGGTGCAGCGGCCCGAGATCTACCTCTTCGACGACTCCTTCTCCGCCCTGGACTACGCGACGGACGCGGCGCTGCGCTCGGCGCTGGCCCACGAGACCGGGGAGGCGACGGTGGTGATCGTGGCCCAGCGGGTCTCCACGATCCGCGACGCCGACCGGATCATCGTCCTCGACGAGGGACAGGTGGTGGGCGAGGGCCGGCACCACGAGCTGATGGCCGGAAACGAGACCTACCGGGAGATCGTGCTCTCCCAGCTGACGGAGGCGGAGGCCGCATGAGCGGGCCCGGAGGACGGATGATGGCGGGCCCGGTCCAGAGGTCCATGGACTTCAAGGGGTCGGGCAAGCGGCTGCTGCGGCAGCTGGCGTACGACCGGGCCAGGCTCTGGGGCATGGTCGCGGCCGTGGTCGGCAGCGTGGGCTGCGCGGTGGTCGGGCCGAAGATCCTCGGCGAGGCCACCGACCTGGTGTTCGCGGGGATCATCGGCCGGCAGATGCCGGCGGGTCTCACCAAGGAGCAGGCCCTGGAGGGGCTGCGGGCCAGGGGCCAGGGCGGGATGGCGGACATGCTGTCCGGCATCGACTTCACCCCCGGCCAGGGCATCGACTTCGACGCCGTGGGCGGCGTGGCGCTCTGGGCGCTGGCGGCGTTCGCCGTGGCGGGCCTGCTGATGCTGGTGGCGACGCGGCTGTCGAACCACGTGATGAACGGCACCGTGTACCGGATGCGCGAGGAGCTCCAGGCGAAGCTGGCGCGGCTGCCGCTGTCGTACTTCGACCAGCAGAAGCGCGGCGAGGTGCTGAGCCGGGCGACGAACGACATCGACAACGTCGGCCAGACCATCCAGCAGACGATGGGGCAGCTGATGAACTCGCTGCTGACGATCGTCGGCGTGCTGGTGATGATGTTCTGGATCTCGCCGCTGCTGGCGCTGGTCGCGCTGGTGACCGTACCGGTGTCGGTGGTGGTCGCGGCGAAGATCGGCAAGAAGTCGCAGCCGCAGTTCGTGGCGCAGTGGAAGAGCACCGGCACGCTCAACGCCCACATCGAGGAGATGTACTCCGGCCACACGCTGGTGAAGGTCTTCGGGCGGCAGAAGGAGTCGGCGGCGGTCTTCGCCGAGCAGAACGAGGAGCTCTACCGGGCCTCGTTCAAGGCGCAGCTGGTCAGCGGCATCATGCAGCCGGTGATGTTCTTCGTCTCGAACATCAACTACGTGCTGATCGCGGTCGTCGGCGGTCTGCGGGTGGCCTCGGGCACCCTGTCGATCGGTGACGTGCAGGCCTTCATCCAGTACTCGCGCCAGTTCTCGATGCCGCTGACGCAGGTGGCCTCGATGGCGAACCTCGTGCAGTCGGGCGTCGCCTCGGCGGAGCGGGTGTACGAGCTGCTGGACGCGCCGGAGCAGGAGCCGGACGCCGAGGTTCCGGAGCGTCCGGAGACGCTGCGCGGCCAGGTCACGCTGGACAAGGTGGCCTTCCGCTACGAGCCCGACAAGCCGCTCATCGAGAACCTCTCGCTGAACGTGGAGCCGGGCCAGACCGTCGCGATCGTCGGACCGACGGGCGCCGGCAAGACCACGCTGGTCAACCTGCTGATGCGGTTCTACGAGGTCACGGGCGGCGAGATCGCCCTCGACGGCGTGGACATCGCCAAGATGACCCGCGCGGAACTGCGCGGCGGGATCGGCATGGTGCTCCAGGACACCTGGCTGTTCGGCGGCACCATCGCGGAGAACATCGCCTACGGTGCCTCGCGCGAGGTCACGCGCGAGGAGATCGAGGAGGCCGCGCGGGCGGCGCACGCCGACCGCTTCATCCGCACCCTGCCGGACGGCTACGACACGGTGCTGGACGACGAGGGCGCGGGCGTCAGCGCCGGCGAGAAGCAGCTGATCACCATCGCCCGGGCGTTCCTGTCGGACCCGGTGATCCTGGTCCTCGACGAGGCGACGAGCTCGGTGGACACCCGTACCGAGGTGCTGATCCAGAAGGCGATGGCGCGCCTCGCGCACGGCCGTACGTCCTTCGTGATCGCGCACCGGCTGTCCACGATCCGCGACGCGGACGTGATCCTGGTGATGGAGAACGGCTCGATCGTGGAGCAGGGCACGCACGAGGAGCTGCTGTCCACGGACGGCGCGTACGCGCGCCTGTACGCGGCGCAGTTCGCGCAGGCGGTGGCCGAGGTCGACTAGTCGACCGGTCGGCAGTCCTCGGGCGGTACGACGGGGTGGGGGGCGCCTTGCGGGGCGCCCCCTTCCGTGTGCGCGGGCCGGTGGGGCGGGCGGTCAGTCGAGGTAGCCGCGCAGCTGGTCGGCGAAGGCGTGGTCGCGCAGCTTGTTGAGGGTCTTGGACTCGATCTGGCGGATCCGCTCGCGGGTCACGCCGAAGATCCGCCCTATCTCCTCCAGGGTGCGCGGCCGGCCGTCGGCGAGTCCGTAGCGGAGCTGGACGACCTTGCGCTCGCGTTCCCCGAGGGTGGAGAGCACGGCTTCCAGGTGTTCGCGCAGCAGGAAGAAGGCGGCGGACTCCACCGGGGAGGCGGCGTCGCCGTCCTCGATGAGGTCGCCGAGGGCCACGTCGTCCTCCTCGCCGACCGGCGCGTGCAGGGAGACCGGCTCCTGGGCGAGGCGGAGCACTTCCAGTACGCGTTCGGGGGTCAGTTCCAGGTGGACGGCGACCTCTTCGGCGGTGGGTTCGTAGCCGCGTTCCTGGAGCATGCGGCGCTGGACGCGCACGACGCGGTTGATCAGCTCGACGACGTGGACGGGGACGCGGATGGTGCGGGCCTGGTCGGCCAGCGCCCGGGACATGGCCTGGCGGATCCACCAGGTGGCGTAGGTGGAGAACTTGTAGCCGCGGGCGTAGTCGAACTTCTCGACGGCCCGGATCAGTCCGAGGTTCCCCTCCTGCACCAGGTCGAGCATGGTGAGTCCGCGGCCGACGTAGCGCTTCGCGACGGAGACGACGAGGCGCAGGTTCGACTCGATGAGCCGGCGCTTGGCCATGCGGCCCAGGACGACGATCCGGTCGAGGTCCACGGCGAGCTGGGAGTCGAGGTCGGTGGCGCCGGCGAGCTTCTCCTCGGCGAAGAGGCCGGCTTCCACGCGGCGGGCGAGGTCGACCTCCTCGGCGGCGGTCAGCAGCGGGATCCTGCCGATCTCGCGCAGGTACTGGCGGAAGAGGTCAGCGGAGGGGCCGGCCGCGCCGGGCCGGTCGGCGGCGCGGGTGCGCTGCGGGGGGACCGGCTCGATCAGCTCCAGGACCTCGGGGACCTCGTCGTGGCCCTCGTCGGGGTCCGGCGTCTCGTCCGCCGCTTCGTCGGTCGCTTCCGGTGCCGGTTCCTGCGCTGCTTCGTCCACGGCCTCGTCCGCTGCTTCGTCCGCTGCTTCGTCCGCCGGGAAGAGCGCGGTCCCGGCGGGGTGGCTCGCGTTCACGGTCAGGGTCTGGGTCTGCACGGGGGCGACCTCCAGGGCTGGCGAGGACTCAAGCACCGCACCTCAGTGTGGGGTACGACACATCGCCGCCACGAGGGGCGTGCGAGCACTTTCTGAGTCCGGTGCGTGACCGGATGGTTACCCCCCGCCGGGAACCCCGATGCGGATCGGACGCATGTCCTAGATGATCGACATCATGTCTTCGTACGGAACCCACGAAACCCACGTGACGGTCCGCTGCCCCGACGAGGCGGAGCTCGACCGTCTCGAATCCTGGGCCGGGGCACGGGAGTTGAAGGTCACGCACCTCATGGCGGACCGGGGCCGGACGCGCTCGCAGCCGATGCTGACGCTGCCTGACCGCACGGGCCACGAGCGGCTGGTGCCGCAGCTGCGGGCCGCGGGCTTCGATCCGGTCAGGGTCAAGATCGAGACGGTGCCCTGGAGTACGGAGCCCGCCGGGCCGGGCGGGGGCTACTTCGAACATCACCTGAAGCTGCTGCTGCCGGCCGGCTACGACCACGCGGTGCTGGAGGGCCTGGCGTTCCTGCACGGGGCGGACGTGTCGTGGAACGCCCGGCGCGCGCTGCCGGGGCCCGACGGGTACCAGGAGCGCTTCGTCACCCAGCGGGTGCGCGGCACGCACTCCCGGGCGACGGCGGCCTGCGACACGCTGATAGCCGAGCTGGTGGCGGCCGGCTACGAGATCCGCTCGGAGGAACGCGAACTCGTGCTGTACGACAGCCCCCTGTCGGTGGACGACGGGGGGACCGGCGAGCAGGGCACGGCCGGGCAGGGCAGCGGCGGCGACGACGACGGGAAAGGGACCGGCCGGTGAGCGGGCCCCGGCGGCGGGAGGCTCAGGCCATCCAGAAGAAGACGGCCGTCATGCGCTTGTCTTCCAGGGTCGTGCCCCAGTAGCCGGTCGCGCTGTGGATCAGGTTGGCGGAGTAGAGCAGGAGGCGGTTGTAGCGGTGGGGGACGCGTACGTCCTCGGTGAAGGAGTCCTCCGGGACGAAGCGGGTGCCGAGCGCGTCGACCAGGTTGTTGTGCGGGGCGACGACCTGGTTGCCGCCGAGGACGCCGCCGGGCAGGCTCTGCCGGTAGAAGCTGGTGCCGCAGTCCTTGGGCGTGCCGGGGCTCAGGTAGAGCACGGCGGCGTACCGGCACAGGGTGCGCGAGTCGGTGTGCGGGCGGGGCTCGCACTCGTCCTTGCCGACGACCTGGACGCAGTTGTGGTTGAAGGTGCCCGCGCCCTCCGGGTTCTCCGGCCAGATCCGCTTCGCCCCGGTGGCCTGCCGCACCAGCCCCTCCACGCGGGCCAGTTCGGCCGGCTCCAGTCCGGGCATGGCGCGCAGTCCGGGCCAGGGCTCGGGCTTGAGCGGGGCGCCCTGGACCCAGTCCTCCTTGGCCAGGCAGCGGGCCCGTACGGCGTCCACGTCGGGCAGTACGTCGTCCAGCACCCAGTAGTCGCGGCCACGGGTCGGCTTGCGGTACGGGAGCACCGGGAGGCCGCGGGAAGCCTGGGGCTGTGCGGGGCGAAAGACCATGGCGGGAACGGTAGTTCGGGCGCGCGGAACGCTCGCCAAAGCGGCGGCCAAGACTCCGGCAAGAGATGGTCTCGTCCGGCCGGCGGCCTGGACTACCGCCCCGTCAGGTACTGCACGGTCAGGCCGGCCGTCCAGCCGCCGTCCACGGCCAGTTCGGCGCCGGTGACGTACCCGGCGGCGTCCGAGAGCAGGAAGGCGACGGCGGCGGCTGTCTCCTCGGGGAGCCCGACCCGGCCCAGCGGGGCGCCGGGGTAGTTGCCCTCGCCGGCCTGGATGCCGACCGGCGCGGTCATCGGGGTCAGCGTCATGCCCGGGTGTACGGAGTTCACCCGGATCCGCGCCTCGGCGAGCTCCACCGCGCCGATCTTCGACAGGCCGCGCACGCCCCACTTGGAGGCGCCGTACCCGGCGGTGAGGGCGAGGCCGGTGAGGCCGGCGGCGGAGGAGATGTTGACGATGGAGCCGCCGCCGTTCTCCCGGAGCAGCGGGATCGCCGCCTTGATGCCGATGAAGACGCCGACCAGGTTGATCTCCACCACCCGGCGGAAGTGCTCGACGCTCTCGTGCTCCAGGAACTGGCCGGTGGATATCCCGGCGTTGTTGACGAGCCCGTCGATGCGGCCGAACTCGGCGACCGCGTACTCCAGGGCGGCCTGCCAGTCGGCCTCGCTGGTCACGTCATGCCGCAGGAAGCGGGCCGCGTCGCCGAGCCCGGCCGCCGTCTCGGCGCCCTCCGCCTCCAGCACATCGGTGATCAGCACCCGGCCACCGCCGTCGACGACCGCCCGGGCCGCCGCCGCGCCGAGACCGCGGGCCCCTCCGGTGATGACGACGGCCTTGCCGCTCAGATCCACAACAGCCACGGTTCCCCCACCCTGCCGCACACTTAGGTATATGACTAATCGGCATAGAGCCGATCGCGGCGTCAGTCTGCCAGAGCCCCCAGGGCCCGCGACACCCCCTGCTCCTTCGGACCGAGGAAGGTCGGATCCGGGTGGAACGCCGCGTCCAGGGCCGCCTTGCCCGCCGCGAACACCTCGCGGACCCCGCCGTAGTACCAGGTGGCGTCGTGCGCGTCGTCGACCCCGACCCCGTACGCGTCCAGCCCCGCCGCCTGGCACAGGGCCACGGCCCGGCGTATGTGGAACCCCTGGGTCACCAGGACCGCCCGGTGCACCCCGAAGACCTCCCGGGCGCGCACGCACGAGTCCCATGTGTCGAAGCCCGCGTAATCACTGACCACCCGGTCGTCCGGCACCCCGTGCGCCGTGAGGTAGGCGCGCATCGCGTCGGGCTCGTCGTACTCCTCGCGGCTGTTGTCCCCCGTCACCAGCACCACTCTCACCTTGCCGGTGCGGTACAGCTCCACGGCCGCGTCGAGCCGGTTGGCCAGGTACGGGGTCGGGCGGCCGTTCCACAGGCCCGCCCCGAACACCACGGCCACCCCGGCGGCGGGCGCCCGGGCCGTGGTCCCCAGCTGGCCGGCCGCCGCCGCGTGCGTCCACGCCGAGGGCAGCAGCGCCAGTACGCACAACCCCATCACGGCCTGCACGGCCCGCCGCCGCGCCCGCACCGTACGCCACCACCCCGTACGCCAGCCCGTACGTGACCCCGCACGCGACCCCGTCACCTGCTCGGGCTTTCCCCTGACCGCCATGACCGTCCCCCCTCGTCCCCGCGCCGTTCCCCGCGCCGCCCCCACGCCCTTCGCACGGATTGACGAACCGGCCCGCCCCGCCAGTTCCGCCCGCCCCGCCTTTCACCCGTACGAATGAGCGAGTGAACGGGCCGAAACGACCCGTCATCCCGGCGCAACGCCACCGCAACCTCCACCCCGCAGGATCGGTCCATGACGGAGCCGGTGCACCCTCCCGAAAACCCGCCCCTCCCCTTCGGCGGCCCCGCCGAGCTGCTGAGCCGGATCACCGACCAGCTCGGCAGCCAGCTCGGCGTGCTGCGGCCGCCCCGCGCCCGGCACCACGGAGACCGCCCATGCAGCCCACCCTCGTCGCCGTGGCCCACGGCAGCCGCGACCCCCGCGCCGCGCACACCACCCACGCCCTCCTCGAACGGGTCCGCGAGCTCCGCCCGCGCCTCGACGTCCGCCTCGGCCACATCGAGCTGAACCGGCCCCTGCTCGGTGACACCCTGCACCGGGCCGCCGGCGCGGCGGTGCTCGTACCGCTCCTGCTCGGCCGGGGCACCCACGCCAAACGGGACCTCCCCGCCGCCGCGGCCCGGGCCGGCCACCTCGACGTCCGGATCGCGGCCCCGCTCGGCCCCCACCCGCTGCTGGTCGAGGCCCTGTTCGAGCGGCTCCTGGAGGCCGGCTGGACCCCGGGCACGGCCGTCGTGCTGGCCGCCGCCGGATCCCGCGACCCGGACTCCGCCGCCGACACCCGCCGCACCGCCGCCCTGCTCTCCGAACGCCTCGGCGCGGTGCCCGTGGTCCCCGCCTACGCCTCAGGCGCCGGCCCGGACGTGCCGGACGCCGTCCGGGCCCTGACCGCCCGGGGCCGCCACCGGATCGCCGTCGCCTCGTACTTCGCCGCCCCGGGCCGCTTCTCCACCGCGAGCGCCGCCGCCGCGCCCGGCCCGGCCGCCGCCCCGCTCGGCGACCACCCGGCGCTGGCCCGCCTGGTCCTGCGGCGCTACGACGAGGCCCTCGCGCGCGCCGCCGGCCGACGGGAACCGGCCACCGCCCATGGGCCGCGTCCGGCCGGATTGCTCCGATTGTCGGTGACTCCGGTTAACGTCTGAGCATGGAAGGCACCGCACACACCCCCGCCTACGCGTCCTACGACCCCGCCGCCACCGAGCGCTGGGTCACCGAGCCCGACAAGCGGCCCGGCCGCACCGCCTTCCAGCGTGACCGCGCCCGCGTCCTGCACTCCGCCTCGCTGCGCCGCCTCGCGGGGAAGACCCAGGTCGTCACTCCGGGCACCCGCTCCTACGACTGGGACGCGAGCCCCCGTACCCGGCTGACCCACTCCCTGGAGTGCGCGCAGGTCGGCCGGGAGCTCGGCGCGGCCCTCGGCTGCGACCCCGACCTGGTCGAGGCGGCCTGCCTCTCCCACGACATGGGCCACCCGCCGTTCGGGCACAACGGCGAGGAGGCGCTCAACGAGTTCGCGAAGGACTGCGGCGGCTTCGAGGGCAACGCCCAGTCGCTGCGCCTGCTGACCCGGCTGGAACCCAAGCGGTTCGTCACCGACCCGGACAGCGGGACCCTCGTCAGCGTCGGCCTCAACCTCACCCGCGCCTGCCTCGACGCCGCCACCAAGTACCCCTGGGCCCGCGGGGACCACCCCACCGACCCCGCCTCGGTCAAGTTCGGCGCCTACGAGGACGACCTGCCGGTCTTCGCGTGGCTGCGCCGCGGCGCCCCCGCCGACCGCAAGTGCTTCGAGGCGCAGGTCATGGACTGGGCGGACGACGTCGCGTACTCCGTGCACGACTTCGAGGACGGTCTGCACGCCGGGCACCTCGACCCCAACCTGCTCTTCGCCGAGCCCGAGCGGGAGGCGATCTGGCGGGTCGCGATCGGCCGGTACGTGCCCGCCGACACGGCTCCGGAGGAACTGCGCGAGGCCCTGGACCGTTTGATGGAACAGGAGTGGTGGCCGCACGGGTACGACGGCTCGGCGGTGGCGCAGGCCCGTCTGAAGGACGCCACGAGCCAGCTCATCGGCCGGTTCTGCCTGGCCGCCGAGGGCGCCACCCGCGAGGCCCACGGCACCGGCCGCCTCACCCGGTACGGGGCCGGGCTGGTCGTGCCGCGCGAGGCCCGCAACGAATGCGCCGTCCTGAAGGCGGTCGCCGACCTGTACGTGATGCAGCGCGACGAGCAGGAACGCCTGCGCGCCGACCAGCGCGTCATCCTGACCGAGCTCGCCGAGGCCCTCAGCGCCCGCGCGCCCGAGGGGCTCGACCCGCAGTTCAGGGCCCTCTTCGACGCCGCGCCCGACGACAGGGCCCGCAAGCGGGCGGTCGTCGACCAGGTCGCCTGCCTGACCGACGCCTCGGCCCGCTCCCTGCACGCCCGTCTCACCAGACGCGGCCGACGCGCCGAAGGGTGAGCCGATCGGGCCATCCCCCCTTCACGCGACAGGCTCGGTGCGGGACGCTCGCATGTGGCCGCACGTGACGAAGAGGTTATGAGGAGGCATCAGGTGGTCGACGCACACCAGACGTTCATCATCGTCGGAGCAGGGCTCGCCGGGGCGAAGGCCGCCGAGACGCTGAGGGCGGAGGGGTTCACGGGCCGGGTGATCCTGATCGGGGACGAGCGGGAGCATCCGTACGAGCGGCCACCGCTGTCCAAGGGGTACCTGGTCGGCAAGGACGACCGCGACAGCGTCTTCGTCCACGAGCCGTCCTGGTACGCGAGCGCCGAGGTCGAGCTCCACCTCGGGCAGCCCGCCGTCCACGTCGACCGCGAGGCCAAGTCGGTCCGCCTCGGCGACGGCACCCTGCTGCACTACGACAAGCTCCTGCTGGCCACCGGCGCCGAACCGCGCCGGCTGGACGTCCCCGGGACGGGCCTGGCCGGGGTGCACCACCTGCGCCGCCTCGCGCACGCCGAGCGGCTGCGCGGCGTCCTGGCCGCCCTCGGCCGGGACAACGGCCACCTGCTGATCGCGGGCGCGGGCTGGATCGGCCTGGAGGTCGCGGCGGCGGCCCGCGAGTACGGGGCCGAGGTCACCGTGGTCGAACCGCTGCCGACGCCGCTGCACGCGGTGCTCGGACCGGAGGTCGGCCGGCTCTTCGCCGACCTGCACGCCGAGCACGGGGTCCGCTTCCACTTCGGCTCCCGCCTCACCGAGATCGTCGGCCACGACGGCATGGTGCTGGCTGCCCGCACCGAGGACGGCGAAGAGCACCCGGCGCACGCGGTGCTCGCCGCGATCGGCGCCGCCCCGAGGACCGCGCTCGCCGAGACCTCCGGGCTGGCCCTCGTCGACCGGGAGCACGGCGGCGGCATCGCCGTGGACGAGTCGCTGCGCACCTCCGACCCGGACATCTTCGCGGCCGGTGACGTGGCCGCCGCCCACCACCCGTGGATCGGGTCCCGGCTGCGGGTGGAGCACTGGGCCAACGCCCTCAACGGCGGTCCGGCCGCCGCCCGGGCGATGCTCGGCCAGGAGGTCAGCTACGACCGGGTCCCGTACTTCTTCTCCGACCAGTACGACGTGGGCCTGGAGTACTCGGGCTACGCCCCGGCCGGGAGCTACGACCAGGTGCTGGTGCGCGGCGACGTGGGCAAGCGCGAGTTCATCGCCTTCTGGCTCTCCGGGGGCCGGGTGCTGGCCGGTATGAACGTGAACGTGTGGGACGTCACGGAGCACATCCAGGCCCTGATCCGCTCCGGGCGCCCGGTCGACGCCGACCAGCTCACGGACCCGGAGGTTCCGCTCACTTCGCTCCTGGCGGCCCAGGGGGGCTGACCGTACCGTCCGCGCACGGCCGTAGACTTCACGCGTGGCAGGACGGATCAACGACGACGACGTGAAGGCGGTACGGGACGCGGTCCCGATCGACGCCGTGGTCTCCGAGTACCTCCAGCTGCGCAACGCGGGCGGCGGCAACCTCAAGGGCCTGTGCCCCTTCCACGACGAGAAGTCCCCGTCCTTCCAGGTCAGCCCCAGCAAGGGCTTCTACCACTGCTTCGGCTGCCAGGCGGGCGGGGACACCCTCGACTTCATCATGAAGATCGACCACCTCTCCTTCTCGGAGGCGGTCGAGCGGCTGGCCGGCCAGGCCGGCATCACCCTGCGGTACGAGGAGGGCGGCTACACCGCCGGCACCAGCGGCCGCGGCGAGCGCATCCGCCTGGTCGAGGCGCACAAGGCCGCCGCCCTCTTCTACGCGGACCAGCTCGGCGGGGCCGAGGCCGAGATCGGCCGCCGCTTCCTGGCGGAGCGCGGCTTCGACCAGGCGGCGGCCCAGCACTTCGGCGTGGGCTACAGCCCGGCCGGCTGGGACCACCTGACCCGGTTCCTGCGCGGCAAGGGCTTCAGCGACAAGGAACTGATCCTCTCCGGACTGGCGCAGGACAGCCGCAGCGGCAAGCCCATCGACCGCTTCCGCGGCCGGCTCATGTGGCCCATCCGCGACATCAGCGGCGAGGTCGTCGGCTTCGGCGCGCGCAAGCTGCGCGACGACGACAACGGCCCGAAATACCTGAACACGCCCGAGACGGCGATCTACAAGAAGTCCCAGGTGCTGTACGGCATCGACCTGGCCAAGAAGGAGATCGCCAAGACCTCCCGGGCCGTGGTCGTCGAGGGCTACACCGATGTCATGGCCTGCCACCTGGCCGGGGTCACCACCGCCATCGCCACCTGTGGCACGGCCTTCGGCGGGGACCACATCAAGATCCTGCGGCGGCTGCTGATGGACAACGCGACCGCCGAGGTGATCTTCACCTTCGACGGTGACGCGGCCGGGCAGAAGGCGGCCCTGCGGGCGTTCGAGGACGACCAGAAGTTCGCGGCGGAGACCTCGATCGCGATCACCCCGGGCGGCATGGACCCCTGCGACCTGCGTCTGGCGCAGGGTGACGCGGCGGTGTCCGGGCTGGTGGAGTCGCGTACCCCGCTGTTCGAGTTCGCTCTGCGGCACATCGTGGCCCGGCACAACCTGGAGAACCCGGCGGGGCGGGCGGCCGCGCTGGACGAGGCGGCCCCGGTGGTCGCCCACATCAAGAACATCGCGATCCAGCACGAGTCGGCGGTCCAGCTGGCGGGCATGCTGGGCATCCGCGACGAGCAGTTCGTCGTCAAACGGGTCGCGCAGCTGGCCCGCTGGGCCCGCGAGCGCGGCAACCAGCCGCAGCCGCCGGGCCGGGCCGGCGGCCGCTCCCGCGAGGCCGCGCCCGCTCCCGCCCCGGCCGCGCCGCCCGGCGGCCCCGCCCTGAACCTGCGCAGCCCGGCGCACCGTACCGAGCGCGAGCTCCTCAAGCTGGCGCTCCAGCGGCCGGCCCTGGTCTCCCCCGCCTTCGACGCGTACGGGATCGACGAGTTCACCGCCCCGCCCTACGCGGCGGTCCGCCAGGCCATCCAGGACGCCGGCGGCGCCTCCCAGGAGACGGACGACTACCTGGTCCGGGTCCGCGCGGCGGCCCCGAACGACACCGTCCGGGCGCTCGTGACGGAGCTGGCGGTGGAGGCCATCCACGCCAAGACGGTGGACGAGGTCTACGCGGGGGTCCAGCTGGTCCAGGTCCGGCTGCGCGCGGTGGACCGCCGGGTGCAGGAGATCCAGGGCACCATGTCCCGGCTGGGCCCGCAGGCCCCGCCGGAGCAGCAGGCGGCGGTCCAGCAGGAGCTGTGGACCCTCCAGCAGTACGGCCAGCGCCTGCGCAACCGCGGCGCCGAGGGGCTCTAGAGCCGAGGGCCCTTAAAGCGGCTCCGCCCGGAGGCGGCGGTGCCAGTCGCCGCCGGGGATCTCGGTGCCGGAGGCCGTGAGGCGGCCGGCCAGGGGGGTCGCGGCCAGGTAGACCCAGGCGCGCACGCGGAGCCCGTCGGGGCGCACCGCCGTCCGCGCGAGACGGTCGTAGACGTTCCCGGGGTGGCCCGGGCCCCGGTACTCCTCCAGCCGGTCCAGTGCCGCCAGCAGCTCCCCGTACGCCTCCGGCACCGGGGTGATCAGCTCCCCGGTCACCGCGGAGCCGGGGCGTTCGACCGCGTACGGGTAGCCGGGGCCCTCGTACAGCGCCGCGTCCGGCAGTGCGGCGGGCTCCTCGGACGCCGTACGGCCGCGCAGGAACAGGTCGTGGTTGACCTCCCCCGACCGCAGCGTCCCGTACACGAAGAACGGCAGCGTTCCGGATTCCGGCCGGTCGACCGATGCCACAGGGCCCTCCCCTCGACCACGACTGGACGCGCACGGCCGCCCCGGCCCAAGGTCCCGGCTCCGTCCGCGCGCCCCACCACCGTACGCACCGCTGCCGCGCGGCCTCCCGGGCCCTGTGACATCGCCGGCCGGCGTTCCCGGCCACCCCTCCCCCACGCCGTACCGTCACCCGGACGGCGTGGGGGCACCCTGATGCCCGCACAGGCCCTCTGACCTGCACCGGGACCCCTTCAGGCGGCGCCGGACGAGTAATCTGACGGCCCATCAGCAGGCGCCGCGCGGATGCGCCGGTTTTCCTCGGAACACGACCCCGTGTCCCCAGGAGTACCCATGCGCCGCAGCACCGCCCACGTGCTCACCGCCACCGCACTGACCGCGGCCGCCTTCGCCGGCCCCGTGGCCGCGGCCGTGGCGGCCGCGGACCTCGGCATGGCCCCCTTCGCGCCCGGGGACTTCGCCGTGCTGGAGATCTGGCCGAAGTCCGCCGTCCCCGGCACCACCGTCACGGTCAACACCAAGGCCTGTGGTCCCGGCAGCCGGGCCGAGGGCGACGCCAGCACGGTCGGCGGAGGCCGCTTCAAGCTGCTCCCGGGCACCCACAAGGAAGTGGTCGAGGGCCAGTTCCGGGTGGAGCACGGGCTCAAGCCCGGCACCTACGGCATCGGGGCCACCTGCGCGAACGGCAAGTTCGCCACCGGCGACCTGGTCGTCGGTGAGCGCGGCCCCCAGGGCCACGTGCACTCCGGGGTGGGTGGTGGCACGACCACCGCCGCCGACCCCGCCACGATCACGGCGGGAGCGGCCGCACTGGCCGCGGCCGCCGTCGGCGGTACCTGGCTCCTGCGTCGCCGGGCGAGCGGCACGCGGAGCTGACGGGCGCCCGCCGCGGCCCCGGCCGCGGTCCGTCCGGTACCGCCCCCCGTCGCCCGCCCCGCGAGGTCCCCCCCGTTCGCGGGGCCGGGCGACGGCCAGTCCCACGAACGGCGAGACAAGGGGGTACGCATGCACGGCGGCTTCCGGGGCCCGTTCGGGCGCCCCGCGGCCAGAACGGTTCCGGGCGGGCGGCGCGGCCCCGCCGGCCTCGTCGCGGTCGTCGCCGTCATCGGCATCTGGCTCGTGACCAGCGGCTCCCGCGAGCCGGTCGGGCCGCCGCTGCCCTCCGCCGCCGAGGCGATGAGCGCGCGGGCCCGCTACCCGGGGGCCATCGCCCCGCTCACCGGCTCCCCGCCCACCCGGATCCGGATCCCCTCGATCCGGGTCGACGCCCCGCTCACGGGTCTCGGTCTCGACCGCGACGGCAGCCTCGAAGTACCCCCGCCGACCCGGCGCGACCTCGCGGGCTGGTACCGGGACGGGACCACGCCGGGCGCGCCGGGCACCGCCGTCATCGCGGGCCACGTCGACGACGCCACGGGCCCGGCCGTCTTCTACCAGCTGGGCGCGCTGCGCCGGGGAGCCCAGATCGAGGTCTCCCGCGCGGACGGACGTACGGCGGTGTTCACGGTCCACGCGGTCGAGGTCTACGACGCAAAGGCGTTCCCGGACGCGCGCGTGTACGGGCCCTCGCCGCGCGCCGAGCTGCGGGTGATCACCTGTGGCGGCGGGTTCTCGCCGCGGACGGGCTACGAGGGCAACGTGGTCGTCTTCGCCCACCTCACGGGGACGTACTGAGCCGGCGGCCCCTCATCCCCACTGCTCCAGACCCAGCTTGACCACCAGCGCGCCGACCACCGTCAGCAGCACGCCCCGGACGAAGCCGCTGCCCTTCCTGAGCGCCATCCCGGCGCCGATCATGCCCCCGGCGAGGTTGAAGAGCGCCATCAGCGCGGCCAGCTGCCACAGCACCCTCCCCTGGTACGCGAACATCGCGAGCGCCCCGGCGTTCGTGCACACGTTGACGATCTTGGCGGTGGCGGAGGCGGTGACCAGGTCGAGGTGGAGCAGCGCGGTGAGGGCCAGGATCAGGAAGGTGCCGGTGCCGGGCCCGATGAGGCCGTCGTAGAAGCCGATGCCGAGGCCGGCGAGGGCGATGGCGAGCAGCACCCGCTGCCGGGAGACGGGCGAGGTGGCGGGGGCGGCGCCGAAGCCGGGCTTGAAGATGACCACGGCCGCCACCACCACGAGCACCCCCATGATCAGCGGCCGCATCGCGTCCTTGCTGATGCCGCCCGCGAGCGCGGCTCCGCCCATCGACCCGGCGAGCGCGGCCAGGCCGATCCGGACGGCGACCTTCACGTCCACCGGGGCCTTGCGGACGTAGGTGACGGCGGCTCCGGTGGTGCCGACGATGGCCACCGCCTTGTTGGTGCCGAGCACGGTGGCGGGGAGGGCGTGCGGCAGGCCGAGCAGCAGGGCGGGCAGGAGCAGCAGTCCGCCCCCGCCGACCACCGCGTCGATCCAGCCGGCGGCGGCCGCGGCGACGCACAGCACGATGATCATGGTCAGTGATATGTCAGGCACGGCCCGACCCTATGGACAGGATCCATGCAGGTCCCATCGATCTCCGGAAACTTGCGCAAAGGTTGAGCTTTCGCCGGCCCGGGGCCCGCACGGGAGCCTCACCGCCCCCGCGACCCGGCGCTGAGGACGGCGTTCCGTCCGGGTAACAGCGGTGGCGCGGCGGGGAAACAGCGGGCGCGCACGCTCGGGGGCACCCCCGCACACCCCCCCACACCGCTGCGCCCGCTCACCGACGACGGAGGCCCCCGACATGACCGAGCCCCTGCCCGCCCTCGTCCTGATCGGCCACGGCATGGTCGGCCAGCGCTACCTGGAGGCCCTCGCCGAGCGCGGCGCCACCGCGACCCACCGCGTCACCGTGCTCGCCGAGGAACCCCGGCCCGCCTACGACCGCGTGCGCCTCACCTCGTACTTCTCCGGCAGCACCCCCGAGGACCTCTCCCTGACCCCGGACGGCTTCATGGAGCGCCACGGCATCGCGCTGCACCTCGGCGACCCCGCCGAGGGCATCGACCGGGACGCCCGTACGGTCACCACCCGCTCCGGGCGGGTGTTCCCGTACGACGTGCTCGTCCTGGCGACCGGCAGCGCCCCCTTCGTGCCGCCCGTCCCCGGCCGGGACGCGCCCGGCTGCTTCGTGTACCGCACGGTCGAGGACCTCCGCGCGATCGAGGCGTACGCGAAGGGCCGCGCGAGCGGGGCCGTCGTCGGCGGCGGGCTGCTCGGACTGGAGGCGGCCGGCGCGCTGAAGGGGCTCGGACTGGCCACCACGGTCGTGGAGTTCGCACCCCGGCTGATGCCCGTCCAGGTCGACGAGGGCGGCGGCGCGGCCCTGCTGCGCACCATCGAGGCCATGGGGCTGACCGTGCGCACCGGCGTCGGTACCGAGGAGGTGCTGACCGGCGAGGACGGCTCCGTCAGCGGGATGCGGCTCTCGGACGGCACGGCCGTCGACACCGGCCTCGTCGTCTTCTCGGCCGGGATCCGGCCCCGCGACGCCCTCGCCCGCGCCTGCGGCCTGGCGGTCGGCGAGCGCGGCGGAATCGCCGTCGACGCCCGCTGCCGCACCTCGGACCCGCGCGTCTACGCCGTCGGCGAGTGCGCCCGGGCCGCCGACGGCCGGGTCTACGGGCTGGTCGCGCCCGGGTACGAGATGGCCGAGACGGCCGCCGAGGACCTGCTGGGCCGCTCCCGGGAGTTCACCGGGGCCGACCTGTCCACCAAGCTCAAACTGCTCGGCGTGGACGTGGCCTCCTTCGGCGACGCGCACGGCACGGCCCCCGGCAGCCTGTCGGTGCTCTGGTCGGACTCCCGCTCGGGCGTCTACAAGAAGCTCGTGCTCTCCCCCGACGGGGTCCTCCTCGGCGGGGTGCTGGTGGGCGACGCCGACGCGTACGGGCTGCTGCGCCCGCTCACCGGCAGCGTCCCGCCGCTCGCCCCCGAACAGCTGGTGCTGCCCGCCGGGCTCGGACCCGCCACCGGACTGGGCGTCTCCGCGCTCCCCGACGCGGCGGTGGTCTGTTCCTGCCACAACGTCACCAAGAAGGAGATCACCGCCTGCGCGACCCTGCCCGAGGTCAAGCGGCGCACCAAGGCCGGCACCGGTTGCGGCGGCTGCCTCAAGGTGATCGGCGGGCTGCTGCCGGCCGCCGCCGGCCAGGGGCTGTGCGGCTGCTTCCCGTACACCCGGGCCGAGCTGTACGAGATCGTCCTGACCCGGCGCCTGACCTCGTACCGGGAGATCCTGGACGCGCACGGGCGCCCCGAAGCCCGCGGCGGCGACGGCTGCGAGGTCTGCAAGCCCGCTGTCGGCTCGGTGATCGCCTCCCTCGCCGCCGCGCTCGGCGCGAGCGGCTACGTGCTCGACGGGGAGCAGGCCGCCCTCCAGGACACCAACGACCACTTCCTCGCCAACCTCCAGCGCAACGGCTCGTACTCGGTCGTCCCGCGTATCCCGGGCGGGGAGATCACCCCCGACAAGCTGATCGTGATCGGCGAGGTGGCCCGCGACTTCGGCCTCTACACGAAGATCACCGGCGGTCAGCGCATCGACCTCCTCGGCGCGCGCGTCGACCAGCTCCCCGGGATCTGGGCCCGGCTCGTCGACGCCGGGTTCGAGTCCGGGCACGCGTACGGGAAGGCCCTGCGGACGGTGAAGTCCTGCGTGGGCAGCACCTGGTGCCGTTACGGGGTCCAGGACAGCGTCCGCATGGCCATCGACCTGGAACTGCGCTACCGGGGCCTGCGGGCCCCGCACAAGCTGAAGTCGGCGGTGTCCGGCTGCGCCCGCGAGTGCGCGGAGGCGCAGAGCAAGGACTTCGGGGTCATCGCGACGGCGAGCGGCTGGAACCTCTACGTCGGCGGCAACGGCGGGGCGGTCCCTCGCCACGCCGACCTGCTCGCCCAGGACCTCTCGGACGCCGAACTGGTGCGGCTGATCGACCGGTTCCTGATGTTCTACATCCGCACCGCCGACCGCCTGGAGCGGACCTCCACCTGGCTGGAGCGGCTGGAGGGGGGCCTGGACCACCTGCGGGACGTGATCGTGCACGACTCGCTGGGGCTGTGCGCGGAGCTGGAGGCGCTGATGGCCGGGCACGTGGCGCACTACCGCGACGAGTGGGCCGAGACGCTCCGCGACCCGGAGCGGACGCGCCGCTTCGTGTCCTTCGTGAACGCGCCCGGTGCCCCCGACCCGACGGTGCGGTTCGTCCCGGAACGCGACCAGGTCAAGCCCGACCTGACCGTGCTGACGATCGGAGGGGTCCGATGACCTTGGAATTGAAGGTGTCCGACGGCTGGCTGACGGTGTGCGAGCTGTCCGCGCTCACTCCGGGGCGGGGCGTCGCCGCCCTGCTGCCCGACGGGAGCCAGGCGGCCGTGTTCCTGGACCGGACCGGGCGCCCGTACGCGATCGGCAACCAGGACCCCTTCACGGGCGCCCAGGTCCTCGCGCGCGGGCTGCTCGGGCGCGCGGCGGGCCGGCCGTTCGTGGCCTCGCCCCTGCTGAAGCAGCGCTTCGACCTGGAGTCGGGGCGCTGCCTGGACGACGAGGAGGTGGCGGTCCGGACGTACCCGGTACGGACCGCGGCGACCCCGTAGCGCGGCGGCCTGCCGGCCCTCGGCTCTCAGCCCTCGACCATCGACGGGTCCATCCACATGATCTCCCAGGTGTGGCCGTCGAGGTCGTCGAAGGCCCGGCCGTACATGACGCCGTGGTCCTGGGCCGGCCGGGGCTCGGTGGCCCCGGCCGCCAGGGCCCCGTCGACCAGCGTGTCCACGGCGGTCCGGCTCTCCGCGCTGAGGCAGAGCAGCACCTCGGAGGTGGTGGTGGCGTCGGCGATGGCCTTGTGGGTGAAGTCCTTGTAGCGGGCCTCGGTCAGGAACATCGCGACGATGCTGTCGGTGATGGGCATGGAGACGCCGTTCTCGTCGCTGAACCGGGCGTTGAAGGAGTAGCCGAGCGCGCTCCAGAAGGACTTGGTCGCCTCCAGGTCCTTCACGGGCAGGTTGACGAAGATCATGGTGGTCATCTCGGTGTCTCTTCTCTCGCGTGTCCGGCGTGCGGGGTGCGGTGCGGTGCGATGCGGTGCTTCCGAGAGGTAGACCGGAGCCCGCCGGAGAACTCATCGCCGCCCAGAGGACTTTTTTTCGCGGTACCCGCGCCCGCTCGGCCGCCGCCTCAGGACGCCACGGCGCCGCCCTTGAGGAGCGCCGCTCCCAGCGGGGTCACCGTGTGCAGGACGGCGTTGCCGTGGCGCAGGGTGGTGACCAGGCCCGCCTCGCGCATCACACAGGCGTGCTGGCTCGCCGAGGCCAGCGAGACCCCGGCCCGGCGGGCCAGCTCGCTGGTGGTGGCCCCGTCGCCGATGGCCCGCAGCACCACGGAGCGGGTGTGGCCCACCAGCTTGCCCAGGGTGCGCTGGCGCTGCTCCTCCGCGGGCCGGGCGGCCTCGCCGCCGGGCGCCGTGGAGGCCAGCTGGGCCGCGGCCGGGTAGACCAGCACGGGGGGCAGCTCCGGGTCGTGCAGGGTCACCGCGGTGCGCCGGCAGAAGAAGGACGGCTGGAGCAGCAGCCCGCGTCCGCGCAGCCGTACGTCCCGGTCCACCGGGTACTCGCATTCGAGCACCGGCGCCCGCCAGCGCAGCATCGGCGGCAGCGAGGCGAGCAGCTCGTCGGCGCCGCCGTCGAGCAGGGCCCGGCCGCGCGCGGCCCGTTCGGCCTCTATCTGGGCCTGGATGTGGGTCCAGTACGGTTCCACGGCCGCCCGGTGGTACCCGCGCAGCTCCGCCAGGAGCCGTGGCAGGTGTTTGGTGCCGCCGTCGATGAACTCCCGCAGCCGCACGGGCGGCGGCGTCCCGAAGGCCGCGCCGAAGCCCGTACCGGAGCCGGAGCCCACGAGGGACAGCTCGCGCCGCAGCCGTTCGGGGCGCAGCCCGCGCAGGGCGTCGAGACCGACGTCCCACCCGTACTGCCCCTCGACGGGCGTGAGGAAATCCGGGAAATACCCGCGCGCCGGTATGAGCGCGCCGAGCAGTCTTGTTTCACCATTCAACCGGCTCCGGGTTTCCGTACGCCATTCACCGAACAACCGGACATCCCGCCGGTCCCTTAAGCGGTGAAAGCTGAGAATCGTTTCCCACAACGCGTCGGGACGTCCTGCCATCCGTACACGTGCCAGGTCCACTCCAGTGAAATGGATACGAAGCACCGAACCCCCAGCTGTGCAACCGCAATCCCCCCGCCCCATGAGTATGCACGCCGTCACACGTGGTCACCACGCCCTTTCAGCCACAGTTGAAACCCCTTTCGGCAGGAGCGTGACAAGCGAAATCCTGTACTCCGCCAGGCACACTCCGGTGCGACCGAAACGCTCCGTGAAGGCCGTGGGGGGCTTTGCGGGGCCTGGCGGTCGGTCGCACCGGGAAGCGCCGACGTGCCTGGCAGATAGGCGGCAGGCGGTGGACGGGTGGGGATCCGTCCACCGCCTGGCGCCGTAAAGACTTCGTTGAATATGCGGCGATACCCGGCCTTCGAAAAGAAGGCGCGCCCGCCTCCGGCCGTCAGGCAGCCGGGGGCGGGCGCGGTCGGTGGGGGACCGGTGGCGACCGGTCCCGGGGGCTCAGCGGCTGTCGGAGCCCTTCGACTCGGCGGCCGCGCGGCCGGCCTCCAGGCGCGCCACCGGGATCCGGAAGGGCGAGCAGGAGACGTAGTCGAGGCCGACCTCGTGGAAGAAGTGCACCGACTCCGGGTCGCCGCCGTGCTCGCCGCAGACGCCCAGCTTGAGGTCGGGGCGCGTGGCCCGGCCGGCCTCCACGGCGCTGCGGACCAGCGTGCCGACGCCGTCCTTGTCGATCGTCTCGAACGGCGAGACCCCGAAGATGCCCTTCTCCAGGTACGCGGTGAAGAAGCTGGCCTCGACGTCGTCGCGGGAGAAGCCCCACACCGTCTGGGTCAGGTCGTTCGTGCCGAAGGAGAAGAACTGCGCGGCCTCGGCGATCTGGCCGGCGGTCAGGGCGGCGCGGGGCAGCTCGATCATGGTGCCGATGCTCAGCTTGAGCTGCGTGCCGGTCGCGGCCTCGACCTCGGCGATGACCTGGTCGGCCTCCTCGCGGACGATCTCCAGCTCCTGGACGGTGCCGACGAGCGGGACCATGATCTCGGCGCGCGGGTCGCCCTTGGCGTTCTTGCGCTCGGCCGCGGCCTCGGCGATCGCCCGGACCTGCATCTTGAACAGACCGGGGATGACCAGGCCCAGGCGGACGCCGCGCAGACCCAGCATCGGGTTCTGCTCGTGCAGCTTGTGCACGGCCTGGAGCAGGCGCAGGTCGTTCTCGTTGGCGTCCTTGCGGGACTCGGCGAGGGCGACGCGCACCGACAGCTCGGTGATGTCGGGCAGGAACTCGTGCAGCGGCGGGTCCAGCAGGCGCACGGTGACGGGCAGCCCGTCCATCGCCTCGAACAGCTCGACGAAGTCCTTCTTCTGGAGCGGCAGGAGGGCACTGAGTGCCTCTTCGCGCTCGCCGTCGGTGTCCGCCAGGATCAGGCGCTCCACCAGCTCGCGCCGCTCGCCGAGGAACATGTGCTCGGTGCGGCACAGGCCGATGCCCTGGGCGCCGAAGCGGCGGGCGCGCGAGGCGTCCTCGGCGTTGTCGGCGTTGGCGCGCACCCGCAGGCGCCGGACGCGGTCCGCGTACGCCATGATCCGGTGCACGGCGGCGACCAGCTCGTCGGCGTCGTCGGCGCCGGCGTGCATGCGGCCCTCGAAGTACTCGACGACCGGGGACGGTACGACGGGTACCTCACCGAGGTAGACCTTGCCGGTGGAGCCGTCGATGGAGACGACGTCGCCCTCTTCGATGACCGTCTCGCCGACCGTCATGCGGCGGCGCTTGGTGTCGACGTCGAGCTCCTCGGCGCCGCAGACGCAGGTCTTGCCCATGCCGCGGGCGACGACGGCGGCGTGCGAGGTCTTGCCGCCGCGCGAGGTCAGGATGCCCTCGGAGGCGATCATGCCGTCCAGGTCGTCGGGGTTGGTCTCGCGGCGGATCAGGATGACCTTCTCGCCGGAGCGGGACCACTTGACGGCCGTGTACGAGTCGAAGACGGCCTTGCCGACCGCCGCGCCCGGGGAGGCGGCGATGCCCCGGCCCAGCAGCGTGGTCCCCCCCTTGCCGGAGGCGGTCTCGTCGAAGCGCGGGAACATCAGCTGCGCCAGCTGGTGGCCGGTGACGCGCTGGAGGGCCTCGGCCTCATCGATCAGGCCCTGGTCCACGAGCTGCGTGGCGATGCGGAAGGCGGCGCCCGCGGTGCGCTTGCCGACGCGGGTCTGGAGCATCCACAGCTGACCGCGCTCGATCGTGAACTCGATGTCGCAGAGGTCCTTGTAGTGGGTCTCCAGCGTCTCCATGATCGTCATGAGCTGGTCGTACGAGGCCTTGTCGATGCCTTCGAGGTCCGCGAGCGGCACGGTGTTGCGGATGCCCGCGACGACGTCCTCGCCCTGCGCGTTCTGCAGGTAGTCGCCGTAGACGCCCTGGTGGCCGCTGGCGGGGTCGCGGGTGAAGGCGACGCCGGTGCCGGAGTCGGGGCCGAGGTTGCCGAAGACCATGGAACAGATGTTGACGGCGGTGCCCAGGTCACCGGGGATGCGCTCCTGGCGGCGGTAGAGCTTGGCGCGGTCGGTGTTCCAGGAGTTGAAGACCGCCTCGACGGCGAGGTCCATCTGCTCGCGGGCGTCCTGCGGGAACGCGCGGCCGGCCTCCTTCGCGACGATCTCCTTGAAGGACGTGACCAGCTTCTTCAGGTCGGCGGCGTCGAGGTCGGTGTCGACGGTGACCTTCTTGGCGGCCTTCGCCTCCTCCAGGGCGTCCTCGAAGAGCTCGCCCTCGACGCCGAGGACGGTCTTGCCGAACATCTGGATCAGGCGCCGGTAGGAGTCCCAGGCGAAGCGCTCGTCGCCGGACTGGGCGGCCAGGCCCGCGACGGACTCGTCGGAGAGGCCGATGTTGAGGACCGTGTCCATCATGCCCGGCATGGAGAACTTCGCTCCGGAGCGGACGGAGACCAGCAGCGGGTCGTCCGACTGGCCGAGCTTCTTGCCCATCTTCGACTCAAGGGCGGCGAGGTGCGCGCTGACCTCGTCGCGCAGCTCGGCCGGGGCCGTGCCGCTGTCCAGGTAGACCTTGCAGGCCTCGGTGGTGATGGTGAAGCCGGGGGGCACGGGGAGACCGAGGTTGGTCATCTCGGCGAGGTTGGCTCCCTTGCCGCCGAGAAGGTCCTTGAGGTCCCGGTTGCCCTCGGTGAAGTCGTAGACGAACTTCTGATCTTTGTTTTCCGACACGGGTCTCGACTCCTCGACGACTCGGCTGGCTGCCCTGACGGCCAGGAACATACCCAGATCGAAGGCTTGTGGGTACGTCCACTTGGTCGTCATGAGGCCGTAACCACCCGTGCGCCAGCAGATCGAAAGTAACTCACGGGTAAGCCAGACACGTGATTCGCCTTCACTTCCCGAAGCCGGAGGGTGTGTACGGGCCTAGATTCCGCTCGGATGAGCGATCATCGATCCATTTGCGTTCAAGCCTTGAACGAACAAAGGGTGGCACCCAGTGCCACCCTTTGAAAGTCTTACCCGTGACTTCTGTGCTCATCTGAGCGAAACCTCTCCCATGCGTGGCGTATATCACGCCGCGCTGAGGGCGATTTGTCAGCCTCCGGACGTGTCCAGCTCGGCGTCCTCGCTCACGCCGGCGCAGTCGTACGGATCCTTCAACCAGCCCTCGGGCAGGACAACCCGGTTGTTTCCGGACGTCCGGCCGCGCGGACCGTCCGCGCTGTCGGGCCAGGGCTGATCCAGATCGAGCTCGCTCAGATGAGCGTCCAGTTCGGCCAGGGAGGAGGTGACCGCCAGCTTCCCGCGCATCTGCGATCCGACCGCGAAGCCCTTGAGGTACCAGGCCACGTGCTTACGGAAGTCGATCACCCCGCGCGCCTCGTCCCCGATCCACTCACCGAGCAGCTGCGCGTGCCGGTGCATGGTGGCCGCGACCTCGCGCAGCGTCGGCTTGTGGAAGTCCTCCGGGCGCCCCTCGAAGGCCGCGACGAGGTCGTTGAACAGCCACGGCCGCCCCAGGCAGCCGCGCCCCACGACCACGCCGTCACAGCCCGTCTCGCGGACCATGCGCAGCGCGTCCTCGGCGCACCAGATGTCGCCGTTGCCGAGCACCGGGATCTCCGGCACGTGCTCCTTGAGGCGCGCGATGGCGTCCCAGTCGGCGGTGCCGCCGTAGTGCTGGGCGGTGGTGCGGCCGTGCAGGGCGATGGCGGTGACCCCCTCCTCGACGGCGATCCGGCCGGCGTCGAGGTAGGTGAGGTGCTCGTCGTTGATGCCCTTGCGCATCTTCATGGTGACCGGCAGGTCCCCGGCGCCCGCGACGGCCTCGCGCAGGATCGCGCGCAGCAGGTGGCGCTTGTAGGGCAGGGCCGAGCCGCCGCCCTTGCGGGTGACCTTGGGGACGGGGCAGCCGAAGTTCAGGTCGATGTGGTCGGCGCGGTCCTCTTCGACGATCATCCGCACGGCCTTGCCGACGGTGACCGGGTCCACCCCGTACAGCTGAATCGAGCGCGGCTTTTCCGTCGCGTCGAAGTGGATCAGCTGCATGGTCTTGTCGTTGCGCTCGACCAGTGCGCGGGTCGTGATCATCTCGCTGACGAACAGCCCCTTGCCGCCCGAGAACTCGCGGCAGAGGGTACGGAACGGGGCATTGGTGATGCCGGCCATCGGCGCGAGCACCACGGGGGGCTGCACGGTGTGCGGGCCGATCGCGAGAGGCGGAGGGAGCGTGGTCATCCCCCCATTGTCGCGCACACCCTGTTCGTTAGTTAGTCGTACTATCGGCAATATGCATCACATGAGTCCCCGGAGGCGTGTGCTCGTCCTGGCGATCTGCTGCATGAGCCTGCTGATCGTCAGCCTCGACAACACCGTCCTGAACGTCGCGCTCCCCTCGATCCGCCGCGATCTGAACGCCTCCGTCGCGGGCATGCAGTGGACGATCGACGCCTACACCCTGGTCCTCGCCTCGCTGCTGATGCTGGCCGGCTCCACCGCGGACCGGATCGGCCGCCGCAGGGTCTTCGCGGCGGGCCTGGTGATCTTCACGGCGGGCTCGGTGCTCTGTTCGCTCGCCCCCACCCTCGAATGGCTGATCGCCTTCCGGATGATCCAGGCCGTCGGCGGCTCGATGCTCAACCCGGTCGCCATGTCGATCATCACCAACACCTTCACCGATCCCAAGGAACGGGCCCGCGCCATCGGCGTCTGGGGCGCGGTCGTGGGCGTCTCCATGGCCGCCGGACCGCTGATCGGCGGGCTGCTCGTGGACTCCGTGGGCTGGCGCTCCATCTTCTGGGTGAACCTCCCCGTCGGCCTCGTGGCCCTCGTCCTGACCCTGCGCTTCATTCCGGAGTCCCGCGCCGAGCGGCCGCGCCGGTCCGACCCGGTGGGCCAGGTGCTGGTCATGGTCCTGCTGGGCACGGTGACGTACGGGATCATCGAGGCCCCGGCGGCGGGCTGGACCTCCCCGCAGACCCTCGGCTGCGCCGCCGCCGCGCTGGCCGCGCTGGTGGGGCTGCTGGTGTACGAGCCCCGGCGCGCGGAGCCGCTGATCGATCCGCGGTTCTTCCGGAGCGTGCCCTTCAGCGGGGCGACGGTGCTGGCGGTGAGCGCCTTCGCCGCGCTGTCCGGCTTCCTCTTCCTGAACACCCTCTACCTCCAGGACGTGCGCGGGCTGGACGCCCTGGACGCCGGGCTCTACATGCTGCCGATGGCGGCCTTCGCCTTCCTGTGCGCGCCGGTGTCGGGGCGGCTGGTGGCCACCCGGGGGCCGCGGCTGCCGCTGCTGGTGGCCGGGGTGACCATGGGGGCGAGCGGGCTGCTGTTCGCGGTGTTCTCCGCGGAGGGCTCCACGCCGCTGATGTTCGCCGGGTACGTGCTCTTCGGCATCGGCTTCGGCCTGGTCAACGCCCCGATCACCAATACGGCCGTGTCCGGGATGCCGCGCGCCCAGGCGGGGGTCGCCGCCGCCGTGGCCTCCACCAGCCGGCAGACCGGCGGAGCGCTCGGGGTCGCGGTGATCGGCGCGGTGCTGGCCGCCGGAACGGCCGGGGGCGGCAGCTTCGTGGCGGCCACCCGGCCCGCCTGGTGGATCATCACCGCCTGCGGGCTGCTCGTCCTGGTGGTCGGCGCCGCGACGACCGGCCCCTGGGCCAACGCCACGGCCCGCCGCACGGCTCGTGAACTGGAGCCCTCTCTCGCCGGACCTGCCGCGACCGCCGCTCCCCCGTCGGCCTGAGGCGACCAGGCGCCACCCGCGTTCCCCGTGTTCCGCCCGGGGAGCGCACACCATCGAGTGACAGATATTGAAATCTGTCATCCGTCATGCCATTCTCGTTTCATGACCACGAATGAGAACCAGAACGAGAACCGAAACGCAAACACCACCGCGACCGGCGCGACCCCTCGCCGGCTCGGCGCCACGGGGCCGACCGTCTTCCCCCTGGGGCTGGGCTGCATGGGCATGTCCGCGCTCTACGGGGAGGCCGACCGGGCCGAGTCGATCGCGACCGTCCACGCCTTCCTGGAGGCCGCCCCCGCCGGTGTGCACACGCTCCTCGACACCGGCGACTTCTACGGCATGGGCCACAACGAGCTGCTCGTCAACGAAGCCCTCCGCACCGCCCCGGCCGCCGCCCGCGAGCAGGCGCTGACCAGCGTCAAGTTCGGGGCCCTGCGCACCGTCGAGGGCGGCTTCAGCGGCTACGACGGCCGGCCGGCCGCCGTCCGGAACTTCCTGGCCTACTCCCTCCAGCGGCTCGGCCGGGACCACATCGACATCTACCGGATCGCCCGCGTGGACCCGGACGTCCCCATCGAGGAGACCGTCGGGGCCATCGCCGAGGCCGTCCAGGCCGGGCACGTCCGCCACATCGGCCTCTCCGAGGTCGGCGCCGACACCCTGCGCCGGGCCGCGGCGGTGGCTCCGATCTCCGACCTCCAGATCGAGTACTCCCTGATCTCGCGCGGCATCGAGGCCGAGATCCTGCCCACCGCCCGCGAGCTCGGCATCGGCGTCACCGCGTACGGGGTGCTCTCCCGCGGCCTGATCAGCGGCCACTTCAGCCGCGACCGCGAGCTGGCCCCCGGCGACTTCCGCGGTATGAGCCCCCGCTTCCAGGGCGAGAACCTCCAGCGCAACCTCGACCTCGTCGACGCGCTGCGCAAGGTCGCCGAGGAGAAAGGCGTCAGCGTCGCCCAGACCGCCATCGCGTGGGTGCTCGCGCAGGGCCCGAGACTGGGCGTCGACCTCGTCCCGCTGGTGGGCGCCCGGCGCCGGGACCGGCTGACCGAGGCACTGGGTGCCATCCCGGTGGAGCTGACGGAGGCCGATCTGGCCGCCATCGAGGAGGCGGTCCCGGCCGGGGCGGCGGCCGGCGAGCGCTACCCGGCGGCCCAGATGGCCCACCTCGACAGCGAGCACTGAGCGGGCGGTACGGTCGTACCCATGTCCCCCGCTGCTGCCGAGCCCCTGACCCCCGAGCGCATCCTCGAAACCACCGAGGAAGTGCTGCGCCGCTTCGGCCCCGGCAAGGCGACCGTGGTGGACGTCGCGCGGGCGCTGGGCGTCAGCCACGGCAGCGTCTACCGGCACTTCCCGTCCAAGGCGGCGCTGCGCGAGGCCGTCACGGAGCGCTGGCTGGCCAAGAGCGAGGACATGCTGGAGGGCATCGCCTCGGCCCCCGCGCAGGCGGCCCCCTCCAAGCTGGAGTCCTGGCTGGAGGCGCTCTTCGCCGCCAAGCGCCGCAAGGCCGGAGCGGATCCGGAGCTGTTCGCCACGTACAGCGTGCTGCTCGCCGAGAACAGCGGGGTGGTCGACGCCCATCTGACCCAGCTCATCGACCAGCTGACCCGGATCATCGGCGAAGGCGTCGCCGAGGGCACGCTGGACGCGCCCGATGTCCCGGCCGCCGCCCGCGCCGTCTTCGACGCCACCGGGCGCTTCCACGACCCGCAGTACGCGGCGGACTGGCTTTCCCCCACGATCGTCACGGAGTTCGAGGCGGTCACCGCGCTGATCATCCGGGGTCTGCGCGCCTGACCCGGAATGGGTCGTAAGCCGCCCGTCCGGACAGCTTGGTGATCATTTTGGCTGGTGTGACTTGTACACGCCGGTGTGGTGTCCCTACGGTCGCCCTACCGCATGTTCATGCACCAACCAGGGGGACCCTTGTCCGGCGACATCGCACAACCTGCCACTCCCTCCCGCTCGGGCGCGGCCACCGCCCTCGGCTGGATCCTCACCATCGGGCTCAACGTGGTCGCCCCGATCCTCACGTACAACTACCTCACCGACCACCGTCATTGGAGCGAGTTCTCGGCGCTCCTGGTCAGCGGTGTCTGGCCGGTGCTCGAAAGCGTCGTCAGCGTGGCCTGGCGCCGCAAGCTCGACGAGTTCGCGGTCGTCACGCTGGTGTTCCTGGTGATCACCGCACTCGTCACCCTCATCGGCACCCACTCGGCCCGGACCCTGCTGGTCAAGGACTCGGCCGTGACCGGGCTGTTCGGCGCCCTCTGCCTCGCCACCCTGCTCGCGCCGCGGCCGCTGATGTTCTACTTCGGCCGCAAGTTCGGCACGGACGGCAGCAAGGAGGGTGTGGACGCCTTCAACAGCCTCTGGCAGTACCCGGACTTCCGCACGGTGATGCGCCGGATGACCGTCGTCTGGGGCGTGGCCTATCTGGTCGAAGCCTCGCTGCGCCTGGTCCTGGCCCTCGTACTGCCCACGTCCACGATGGTGATCGTGAGCCCCGTCCTGATCTACGGCTTCCTGGGCGGCCTGGTCCTGTGGACCATCCGTTACGGGAAGCGGTCCCAGGCCAAGGGCCAGGCCCGGGCGGCCGCCCGGCAGCGGGAGGAGGAGGAGGCGCCGGCCCGGGGCGGTACCGCCTCCGCGTAGCCGCCCGGCGGAACGGGTGAAAAGCCGGTGGCCCGGTGCGCGATCCGCGCACCGGGCCACCGGCTTTCGTACGTCCCGGCCTAGCAGCCGAGCAGACGGCTGCCGAGGTAGCTCTGGATCTGGTCCAGGGAGACGCGCTCCTGCTTCATGGTGTCGCGCTCGCGCACGGTCACCGCGTTGTCGTCCAGGGTGTCGAAGTCGACGGTGACGCAGAACGGCGTGCCGATCTCGTCCTGGCGGCGGTAGCGGCGGCCGATGGCGCCCGCGTCGTCGAACTCGATGTTCCAGTGCTTGCGCAGGTCGGCGGCGAGGCCCTTGGCCTTCGGCGACAGCTGCGCGTTGCGGGACAGCGGCAGGACGGCGACCTTGATCGGGGCCAGCCGCGGGTCGAGGCGCATCACGGTGCGCTTCTCCATGACGCCCTTGGCGTTCGGGGCCTCGTCCTCGTTGTACGCGTCGAGCATGAAGGCGAGCATCGCGCGGTTCACACCGGCCGCCGGCTCGATGACGTACGGGGTGTAGCGCTCACCGGCCTCCTGGTCGAAGTAGACCAGGTCCTGGCCGGAGGCCGCGGAGTGCGCCTTGAGGTCGAAGTCCGTGCGGTTGGCGACGCCCTCCAGCTCGGAGAACTCGCTGCCGCCGAAGTTGAAGCGGTACTCGATGTCGGCGGTGCGCTTCGAGTAGTGGGACAGCTTCTCCTTCGGGTGCTCGTACCAGCGGATGTTCTCCTCGCGGATGCCGAGGTCGCGGTACCAGTTCCACCGCTCGGCCATCCAGTACTCCTGCCACTGCTCGTCCTCGCCCGGCTTGACGAAGAACTCCATCTCCATCTGCTCGAACTCGCGCGTGCGGAAGATGAAGTTGCCCGGCGTGATCTCGTTGCGGAAGGACTTGCCCATCTGCGCGATGCCGAACGGGGGCTTCTTGCGCGAGGTGGTCTGCACCTGGGCGAAGTTGGTGAAGATGCCCTGGGCGGTCTCGGGGCGCAGGTACGCCTTCGAGCCGGTGTCCTGGGTCGGGCCGAGGTGGGTCTCCAGCATGCCGGAGAACTGCTTGGGCTCGGTGAACTGGCCCTTCACACCGCAGTTGGGGCAGTTGACGTCGGCGAGACCGTTGGCGGGCGGGCGGCCGTGCTTGGCCTCGTACGCCTCTTCCAAGTGGTCGGCGCGCTGGCGCTTGTGGCAGGAGGTGCACTCGGTGAGCGGGTCGGAGAAGGTGGCGACGTGGCCGGAGGCCACCCACACCTCGGGGGCCAGGATCACGGAGGAGTCGAGGCCGACGACGTCCTCACGCCCGGTGACCATCGCCTTCCACCACTGGCGCTTGATGTTCTCCTTGAGCTCGACGCCGAGCGGGCCGTAGTCCCAGGCAGCCCTGGTGCCGCCGTAGATCTCACTGCACGGGAAAACGAAGCCACGGCGCTTGCTCAGGCTGACGATGGTTTCGATCTTGTCGGCGGCCACGGTGCTCTCTTCATTACGAGGACGAACGGCGAAGTCTTCAGGTTACCGGCGCCCACACCCCCCCTATCAAATCGGGGGACCCCTTCCATGATGCCCGGCGGGCCGCCCACCTGGGTTTTTGACAATCGTTTCCACTTTTGATGAAAATGGATGTCATGAACGTACGACGCCTCATACCCAGCGCCGCCCTCGCCGGTGCCGTCGCCCTCGCCGCGACGGCCCTCACCGCCTGCTCCGGAACGGCCTCCGACGGCGACAAGGACGGCAAGGCAGCCAAGGACGGCAAGCTCGCCGTGACGGCGTCGTTCTACCCGATGCAGTTCCTCGCCGAGCAGATCGGCAAGGACCACGTCGCCGTCGACAGCCTCACCAAGCCGGGCGTCGAACCGCACGACCTGGAGATCACCCCGAAGCAGACCGGCCGGCTCTCCGAGTCCGACGTGGTGCTCTACCTCAAGGGCCTCCAGCCCGCCGTCGACAAGGCCGTTGCCCAGTCCGGCGTGAAGCACGTCGTCGACGCCGCCACCCTCACCGCGCTGGAGACGCACGGCGCCTCCGGCCACGACGACCACGCCGGGCACGACCACGCCGCCGAGGGCGAAGAAGCGGGTCACAGCCACGACGAGGGCGGCGCGGACCCCCACGTGTGGCTCGACCCCGTCAAGTACGCGGAGATCGCCAAGGGGCTCGGCGGCGCCCTGGCGAAGGCCGACCCCGACCACGCGGCGGACTACCGCAAGAACACCGACGAGCTGCTGGCGAAGCTGGGCGCCCTGGACACCGAGTTCAAGGACGGCCTGAAGAACACCGCCACCAAGACCTTCATCACCACCCACTCCGCCTTCGGCTACCTCGCGGAGCGCTACGGCCTCGACCAGGAGGGCATCTCCGGCGTCGACCCCGAGGCCGAACCCAGCCCGGCCCGCATGAAGGAGCTCCAGGCCGTCGCGAAGCAGGACAATGTCTCCACCGTCTTCTTCGAGACCCTGGCCAGCGACAAGACGGCCAAGAGCCTCGCCCGGGACACCGGTCTGAAGACGGACGTCCTCGACCCCCTCGAAGGCGTCACGGACAAGTCCCAGGGCGCTGACTACTTCGAGGTCATGCGGTCCAACCTGAAGAACCTCCAGAAGGCACTCGGGAGCAAGTAATGGCAGCAACGGAGGCGCCCGCCATGCAGACCACCCCGCACGAGGACCAGGACCCCGACCAGAGCGTCATATCCCTGCGCGGGGCCACGGCCTCGCTCGGCTCGCGCCCCGTCCTGCGCGGGATCGACCTCGTCGTCCGCGCCGGCGAGGTCGTCGCCCTGCTCGGCGCCAACGGCTCCGGCAAGTCCACCGCCGTGCGCGCCGTGGTCGGCCAGGTCCCGCTGACCGGCGGCTCCCTGTCCCTCTTCGGCACCGAGTTCGCGCGCTTTCGCCAGTGGTCGCGGATCGGTTACGTCCCCCAGCGCACCACCGCCGCCAGCGGCGTCCCGGCCACCGTCCGCGAGGTCGTCTCCTCCGGCCGGCTGGCCCGCACCCGCTTCGGGTTCCTGCGCAAGGCGGACAAGGCGGCCGTCGAGCGCGCCCTGGCCCTGGTCGACATGGAGTCGTACGCCGACGCCTCGGTCAACGCCCTCTCCGGCGGTCAGCACCAGCGCGTGCTCATAGCCCGGGCGCTCGCCGTGGAACCCGAACTGCTGATCATGGACGAGCCCATGGCCGGCGTGGACCTGGCCAACCAGGGGGTCCTGGCGAGCGCCCTGCGCCAGCAGGTGGCCGCCGGCACGACCGTCCTGCTCGTCCTGCACGAGCTGGGCCCGCTGGAGCCGCTGATCGACCGGGCCGTCGTCCTGCGCGATGGCTGCGTCACGCACGACGGCCCGCCCCCGGAGGCCGTCGGCCAGCACGCCCTGCCCGGCCACGACCACGTACACCCCCACGCGGCGCACGACGCCGAACCCCTGCGGACGGGACTGCTGACCTGATGGAGATCCTCGACTACGCCTTCATGCAGCGGGCCCTGCTCGCGGCCCTGCTGGTGGGTCTGACCGCTCCGGCGATCGGCACCTACCTCGTCCAGCGCCGCCAGGCCGTCATGGGCGACGGCATCGGGCACGTGGCCATGACCGGCGTCGCGCTCGGCTTCCTCCTCAACACCAGCCCGGTCTGGATGGCCACCCTGGTCGCCGTGATCGGCGCGGTCGGCATGGAGCTGATCCGCTCCCGGGGCAGGACCAGCGGGGACATCGCGCTCGCCATGCTCTTCTACGGCGGCCTCGCCGGCGGCGTGATGATCATCAACCTGTCGCCGGGCGGCTCCACCGCCAACCTGAGCAGCTACCTCTTCGGTTCGATCACCACGGTCTCCGCCGAGGACATCACGGCCGTGGTCGTCCTCGCCGTCTTCGTCGTCGCCGTCACCCTGGGGCTGCGCCGTCAGCTGTTCGCGATCAGCCAGGACGAGGAGTTCGCCCGGGTCACCGGCCTGCCGGTGCGCGCGCTGAACCTGCTGATGGCCGTCACCGCCGCCGTCACCGTCACCGTCGCGATGCGCATCGTCGGCCTGCTGCTGGTGAGCGCCATGATGGTGATCCCCGTCGCCGCGGCCCAGCGCGTCACCCGCGGGTTCACCGCGACCCTGACCCTGGCCATGGTGATCGGCGTCGTGGTCTCGCTGGCGGGCACCACGGCCACGTACTACATCGACGCGCCGTCGGGAGCGACGATCGTGCTGCTCGCGATCGCGGTCTTCACGGTCACCACGGCCCTGTCCACCCCGCTGGCCAGGCGCCGCGCGAGGGCCGCCGTGGCCTCCGAGGAGGTCTGTACCCGCGACGGTGTGACGGCCTAGCCGGAGCGGCCACCTGGCACAATGGGCCGAGGCCGAAACGAGGAGGAACCGGTGGCGACTGCGCCTGGCGAGATGAATACCGCGCCAGTACGAGGGCGATCCACCCGGCAGCGGGCCGCCGTGGCGGCGGCGCTGGACGAGGTGGACGAGTTCCGCAGTGCCCAGGAGCTGCACGACATGCTCAAGCACCGCGGCGACTCCGTGGGCCTGACCACCGTCTACCGCACGCTGCAGTCCCTGGCGGACGCCGGTGAGGTGGACGTGCTGCGCACCAGCGACGGCGAGTCCGTGTACCGGCGGTGCTCCACCGGGGACCACCACCACCACCTGGTCTGCCGCAAGTGCGGCAAGGCGGTGGAGGTCGAGGGCCCCGCGGTGGAGAAGTGGGCCGAGTCCATCGCGGCCGAACACGGCTACGTGAACGTGGCCCACACGGTGGAGATCTTCGGCACCTGCGCCGACTGCGCGGCGGCCGGCTAACCCACGCGGATCAGATTCCGGTCGAAAAGCGAACGGATCCGGTCGATGTCGATCGGATCCGCAGCCGCCCGCTTGGGCAGGACCGTGAGCCCGACGGCTTTGTCGTCGTCGCTCAGCATCACGAAGACGTGCTCCGTCTCGACGTAGCGGGGCTGTAGCCGCCAGCCGATCCGGGTATCCGTGTCGGCCGCGACCAGCCGGATCCCGGCCTCGCCCACGGTGGTGCGGGTCTCCCCCGCCTTGGCGAGCAGACCCTTGAAGCTCCGCGCGGTGAGCCGGGTCCCGTAGACCCGCAGCACCCAGGCGAGGACGCCCAGGACCACCATGACGGCCCCGGTCACGGGCCGCTCCCCCTTCCAGAGGTCCAGCACCCCGCTCAGCGGCAGCAACACCCCGATCACGACGAGCAGCCGCCGCGCCCGGCGCCCCGCCCGCGTGGCGCGGGCGCGCGCGTCCAGCCCGTACGCCATGTCCTGCGGCGTGAGCCGGTACACCAGCTCGACGCTTCCCCCCTGCATGTCCATGACGGATCAGCCTATGCGGCTCCGCCTACCCGGTCGAGGCGTTAACGGACCGCCGGGCGGCGCGCGACGCCGGTCAGGCCGTGGTGGTCTCGGACTGGTTCGGGACCGCGCCGCCGAAGCGGCGGTCGCGCTGGGCGTACTCCAGGCAGGCCCGCCACAGGTCGCGGCGGTCGAAGTCGGGCCACAGCACGTCCTGGTAGACCATCTCCGCGTACGCGCTCTGCCAGAGCAGGTAGTTGGAGGTGCGCTGCTCGCCGCTGGGGCGCAGGAAGAGGTCCACGTCCGGCATGTCCGGGTAGTACATGTACTTCGCGAAGGTCTTCTCGTTGACCTTGGCGGGGTCCAGCCGCCCGGCCGCCACGTCCCGCGCGATGGCCTGCGCCGCGTCCGCGATCTCCGCGCGGCCGCCGTAGTTCACGCAGAAGTACAGGGTCATCGCGTCGTTGTCGACGGTCTGCTCCTGGGCCACCTGGAGCTCCTGGACCACCGACTTCCACATCTTCGGCATGCGGCCGACCCAGCGGATCCGGATGCCCAGCTCGTTCATCTCGTCGCGGCGGCGGCGGATCACGTCGCGGTTGAAGTTCATCAGGAAGCGGACCTCGTCGGGCGAGCGCTTCCAGTTCTCCGTCGAGAAGGCGTACAGGGACAGGTTCTTGACGCCCATCTCCAGGCAGCCCTTGAGCACGTCCAGCACGACGCCCTCGCCGACCTTGTGGCCCTCGGTGCGCGGCAGCCCGCGCTCCTTGGCCCAGCGGCCGTTGCCGTCCATGACGACGGCGACGTGGTTCGGGACCAGCTCACCGGGGATCTTCGGCGGGCGCGCACCGGAGGGGTGCGGCTCGGGAACCTTGTACTCGCGGCGAGAACGTCCCAGAATCCCGCGTCGTGCCATGTGCCCAGCTCCTATTTCTCGACGTATCGCAAGGAGCGTAGCCCGCGCTCCAGATGCCAGTGCAAATAGGCCGAGACCAGCCCGCTGCCCTCCCGCACGTGGCGCGCCGCGCAGGCGTCCGCGTGCTTCCAGTCGCCCGTCAACAGCGCGCTGAGGAGGGCGATCGCCTCCGACGAGGGTACGACGGAGCCGGGCACGCGGCAGTCCCCGCACACGACCCCGCCCGCGGCGACCGAGAAGTGCCGGTTGGGGCCGTGGATCCCGCATTTCGCGCAGTCCTCGAAGCTGGGCGCGTAGCCGTTGACGGCGAGGGAGCGCAGCAGGAACGCGTCGAGGATGAGGTGCGGTTCGTGTTCGCCGCGGGCGAGGGTGCGCAGGGCCCCGACGAGCAGCAGGTACTGCTGTACGGAGGGCTCGCCCTCGTTCTCGGTGAAGCGCTCGGCGGTCTCCAGCATCGCGGTGCCGGAGGTGTAGCGGGCGTAGTCGGTGACGATGCCGTTGCCGTAGGGGGCGATGATCTCGGTCTGCGTGCACAGCGGCAGGCTGCGGCCGATCAGCTCGCTGCCCCGGGCGAAGAACTGCACGTCGACGTGGGAGAAAGGTTCCAGCCCGGCGCCGAACTTGGACTTCGTGCGCCGCACCCCGCGCGCGACGGCCCGTACGCGTCCGTGACCGCGGGTGAGCAGCGTGATGATGCGGTCCGCCTCACCCAGCTTCTGGGTGCGCAGCACGATGCCGTCGTCGCGGAACAGACTCATGCGCCCATTGTCTCCTGTACGGGGACCCGCGCGGGGACGCCTGCGCCCAGGGAGCCGCTAGGGCGCCCGCACCGCCGACAGCAGCCGGGTCACCTCGTCCGAGCCCATGCGCAGCGCCGCGCCGACGGTGGCCAGTACCTCGCGCTCGGCCGGGGTGTAGGGGCCATCGGCGAGGGCGATGCGCGCGCCCTGGAGCAGGATCGAGGCGCGGCCCGGTCCGGCCAGGTGCGGAGCCAGTGGTTCCAGCGCCTCGTGGAGCTCGATCGACAGCGCAGCCCCGCAGCACTCGGGCCCGTCGTACAGCCCGAGCCGGCCCTCGTCGGTGGCCAGGGACTCCACCAGGGACTCCAGCTGCTCCTCGGTGCAGTCCTGGAACCCGGCGGTCCGGACGGCCGTCACGGCGGCCTCCAGGGCGCTGCGCGAGGCGGTCCCGCCCGCGGCCAGCACGGCCAGCGCCACCGTGTGCGCGGCGTCGCGCAGGAGCGCCGAGAAGCGGGTGGTGGTCAGGTGGTCCAGTACGTCGGTGTCGAAGCACAGGCGGCAGGCCTGGCACTCCACGACCGGCCCGGCGTCGCCGCGCGGCAGCAGCGGGACGCCCAGCACGGTGAAGCGCCGGCGTCCGGTCCGCCTGCGGTAGTTGCGGTCACCGCCGCAGCCGGGGCAGAAGAACTCCCCGTCGCCGACGGTGCTCCAGGTGGTACGGATGCCCCAGGCCGTCAGCTTCCGGCCGTCCCCACCCCGAACTGGCAGCACGTCGCACCTCCGTAACCTTCCGGCAACATCGCCGGGTTGGCGTGATGTTAGCCACATCGGTGAGGCCGCGTCAGTCGTGTGACAAGACAACCTCGGACGAGGGCGCGCAGTTGGCCGAGTTGCGCCCCCGACAGACCGCCGCAGAACCCCGTAGAACCCCCGGTGCCCGGCCCCCCGGGGACGGCGTACCCCGCCCCCGCGCTGCCGCGGGGACGGGGTACGCGTACGGACTCAGCGACCCGCACGGTTGACGGCGGAGATGACCGCCTTCAGGGAGGCGCGGGTGGTGTTGGCGTCGATGCCGATGCCCCACAGGACGCGGCCGTCGATCGCGCACTCGATGTACGAGGCGGCCACGGCGGAGGCGCCCTCGCTCATCGTGTGCTCGCTGTAGTCCAGCAGACGGGCGTCGACGCCGATGCCGGCCAGCGCGTCGAAGAAGGCCGAGATCGGGCCGTTGCCGGTGCCGCTCAGGACCGTCTCCACGCCGTCCACGACCGCCTCGACGGTCAGCGTGTCCGTGCCGTCCTTGTCGGTGGTGGTCGAGCCGGAGCGCAGCTGGATGCGGCCCCACTGAGCCGCGGCGTTGGCCGGGTTGGGCAGGTACTCGTCCGAGAAGATGTCCCAGATCGCCTTCGGCGTGACCTCGCCGCCCTCGGCGTCGGTCTTGGCCTGGATGATCCGCGAGAACTCGATCTGCATGCGGCGCGGCAGGTCCAGCTTGTGGTCGTTCTTCAGGACGTAGGCGATGCCGCCCTTGCCGGACTGCGAGTTGACCCGGATGACGGCCTCGTAGGAGCGGCCGACGTCCTTCGGGTCGATCGGCAGGTACGGGACCGCCCACTCGATGTCGTCGACCGTCTTGCCGCGGGCGGCCGCGTCGGCCTCCATGGCGTCGAAGCCCTTCTTGATGGCGTCCTGGTGGGAGCCGGAGAAGGCGGTGTAGACCAGGTCGCCCGCGTAGGGGTGGCGCGGGTGGACCTCCATCTGGTTGCAGTACTCGCTGGTACGACGGATCTCGTCGATCTGCGAGAAGTCGATCTGCGGGTCGATGCCCTGCGAGAACAGGTTCATGCCCAGCGTGATCAGGTCGACGTTGCCGGTGCGCTCGCCCTGCCCGAACAGGCAACCCTCGATCCGGTCCGCGCCGGCCATCAGGGCCAGCTCGGCGGCGGCGACGGCGGTGCCGCGGTCGTTGTGGGGGTGCACGGAGATGCAGATGTGCTCGCGGCGGGTCAGGTGGCGGGCCATCCACTCGAAGCGGTCCGCGTGGGTGGAGGGCGTGGAGCGCTCCACGGTGGCGGGCAGGTTCAGGATGATCTCGCGGCCCTCGCCCGGCTGCCAGACGTCGCAGACGGCCTCGCAGACCTCCAGGGCGAAGTCCAGCTCGGTGTCGGTGAAGATCTCCGGGCTGTACTGGTAGCCGAAGACGGTCTCGGGGCCCAGCAGCTTCTCGGCGTACTCCATGACCAGCCGGGTGCCGTCGACGGCGATCTGCTTGATCTGCTCCTTCGAGCCACGGAAGACCACGCGGCGGAAGGTCGGGGCGGTGGCGTTGTACAGGTGGACGGTGGCGCGCTTGGCGCCGACCAGGGACTCCACGGTCCGCTCGATCAGGTCCTCGCGGGCCTGGGTCAGTACGGAGATGGTGACGTCGTCCGGGATCGCGCCCTCTTCGATGATGGAGCGTACGAAGGCGAAGTCGGTGTCGCCGGAGGAGGGGAAGCCGACCTCGATCTCCTTGTAGCCCATCCGCACCAGCAGGTCGAACATCTCGCGCTTGCGGGCGGGGGTCATGGGGTCGATCAGCGACTGGTTGCCGTCGCGCAGGTCGGTGGAGAGCCAGCGGGGGGCCTTGGTGACGCGGGCGTCCGGCCAGGTGCGGTCGGGGATGTCCACCTGCTCGTACCGGCCGTACTTGTGGATCGGCATCCCGGAGGGCTGCTGGGTGTGGGTCGCGTTGGTGATGGGCGTGGGGCGACCGACAAAAGGCTGCTGGCTCATGGCGTTGGGCTCCTCGCGTGTCCGCGTGTAGTTCGCTGGGACGGCCGACGGCGGTCGTATAAACCGCAACACCAAACTCCGCGGGGAGGGGGCCGGCCTACGACTACAGACCCTCGCCGCGGCAGCTAAGGAGAAGCAGCCCGAAACGCATGATGGACCGAGCCTAACCGAGCCGCCCCGTATCGCGAGGACGTGTTTCAGTATGCAAGACCGTCACGTCCGATTTGCCGCTTTTGTGAGCTAGGTCTCTATTCTCAGCCGGGGTCCGGTCGATCCGTCAACGCACCATGCTCCCTTTCAGACAGTCGAATGAATCATGGTTGCGGCTAGTGACACCGGCATCACCCACTGCCACATTGCCGGACATGGATGCCTCCCTCTCCCCCGGCCACACCCCCGCCCACCCCGTCTTCTGCACCGTCGTCCCGCCACACCTCCTCGACCGGGCCGCCCGCTCCGCGGACACCGCCCGCGCCGACGCCGCGCAGCGGACCCTCGAACTGGACGCCTCCCTGCGCACCCGGCGGCGGATCAGCGCCGTCCGCGGGATCACCCCGGCCGAGGCCGACGCACCCGGCGGGGAGGGCCCGCGGCGGACGGTCTACGACGCCCAGCACCGCACCCGGCTGCCGGGGACGAAGGTGCGCGGGGAGGGCGACGAGGCGGTGGGCGACGCCAGCGCGAACCGCGCGTACGCCGGGCTCGGCGCCACGTACGAGCTCTTCCTGAAGGCGTACGGACGGCAGTCGATCGACGGCTCCGGGCTGGCCCTGGACGCGAGCGTGCACTACGGCCAGGACTACGACAACGCCTTCTGGGACGGGCAGCAGATGGTCTTCGGCGACGGGGACGGGGACCTGTTCCTCGACTTCACCGTCTCCGTAGACGTCATCGGCCACGAGCTGACCCACGGGGTCACCCAGTACACGGCGAACCTCGACTACCACGGCCAGTCGGGCGCCCTCAACGAGTCCCTGTCCGATGTGTTCGGCTCCCTCATCAAGCAGTACTCGCTCGGCCAGAGCGCCGACCAGGCGGACTGGCTGATCGGCGCCGGACTGCTGGGACCGAACGTCAGCGGGGTGGCCCTGCGCTCGATGAAGGCGCCGGGGACGGCGTACGACGACGACGAGCTCGGCAAGGACCCGCAGCCGGCCACGATGGACGGCTACGTCACCACCTCGCGCGACAACGGCGGCGTCCACATCAACTCCGGGATCCCCAACCACGCCTTCTACATCGCGGCGAGCGAGCTGGGCGGCAAGGCCTGGGAGCGGGCCGGGCAGATCTGGTACGACACCCTGACCGGCGGGCAGCTGGCGGCGCGGGCGGACTTCGCCGACTTCGCCCGGCTCACGGTGGCGGCGGCCGTGGCCCGGTACGGGGACGGCGGCGCCGAGCACCGGGCGCTGCAGAAGGCCTGGGCCACGGTGGGCTTGGGGTAACCGGCCGCTGCGGGGTAGGAAGGCCGCATGCGGATCGAAGTGGTGCGGACGGGCGGTTTCGCGGGGATCGAGCGCCGGGCCGAGGTGGACACCTCGGGCCGGGCCGACGAGGACGAGTGGCGGGCCCTGGCCCTGCTGGCCCTGCGGGCCGACCCGGCGGCCGCCCGGGCCTCGGACGGGGTCCGGGACGGGTTCTCGTACCGGATCACGGTGGACGGGCGGACGGTGACCTGCCGGGACCCGCACCTGTCGGACGCCCAGCGGAGCCTGATCACGCGGATGCTGAAGGAAGGCGCCTGAACGCGGCGGCGGCCCCGGGAAACCGGGTGCCCGGCGCCGGGCGGTCCTGCTTGGATGGCCGGATGACTGAAACGATCTTGGCCACCCTGGAGCAGTACTACGACACCGTCCCGCGCGCGGGCGGCGCGCGGGCCGAGGACTTCGGCCCGCTGACGCTCTTCGTCCAGGAGGGGGAGGGCTGGCCGTACTACGCGCGGCCCGCGCTCGGCGGCCCGGAGGCCGGGGCCGACGACGTACGGAAGGTGCTGGAGCGGCAGCGGGAACTGAACGTGCCCACGTCCTTCGAATGGGTGGCCGAAACCAGCCCCTCGCTGCGGACCGCGGTGGAGGCGGCGGGACTGCACGTCCACGCGCACCCGCTGATGGTGCTGGACGCCGGCCGCGCACCGCTCCCGCCGCATCCGGACGTACGGATACTCGGCGCGGGCGACCCGCTGCTGGCGGCGGCGGTGACGGTGCCCGCCCTGGCCTTCGCCGCGCCGGGGACCGCCCTGGGCGAGGCCGGGACCGCCGAACTGACGGCGGCGCTGGCGGACCCGGAGAGCGGGGCCCGCGCGGCCCGCGTCTCGGCGATGCTCGCGGACGGCCGCACCGGCATGGCGGCGGCCGTACGGGACGGGGTGGTGCTCTGCTCCGGCCAGTACAACCCGGTCGGCGAGGTCGCCGAGGTCGTGGCCGTGGGCACGCTGCCCGCCGCCCGGCGCCAGGGGCTCGCCCTCGCGGTGACGGCCGCCCTGGTCGCGCACGCCCGGGAGCGGGGCGCGCGGACGGTGTTCCTGTCGGCCGGCGACGAGGACGTGGCCCGGATCTACGGCCGCGCCGGGTTCCGCCGCGTGGGGACGGCCCTGATCGCGGAACCGCCGGCCTGACGGCGGCGCCCCGGCCTGAGCGCGGAGCCGCCGGCCTGAGCGCGCTGTTGCCGGAGCGGCAACGATGTTTGCCGGGGCCCCGCGGGCGGCCGCAGCATCGGCGGCGTCCGTACCGGCACCACCGAGGAGGCCCCGTGGCCGAGCACGAGCAGCAGGAGAACAACGGGAGCGCGTGGGAAGGGCGGTCCTTCTGGGACGACCGCTACCGGGAGCGGGTCTGGAGCGGCTCCCCCAACGCCGTCCTGGTCCGCGAGGTCTCCGGCCTGGCCCCCGGCCGGGCCCTGGACCTCGGCTGCGGCGAGGGCGGCGACTCGATCTGGCTGGCCCGGCGCGGCTGGCGGGTGACCGGGACCGACATCTCCGGGGTGGCTCTGGAGCGGGCGGCCGCGCACGCCGTCGAGGCGGGGGTCGGCGACCGGGTGGAGTGGGAGCGGCACGACCTGGCCGACTCGTTCCCCGCCGGGGAGTTCGACCTGGTCTCCTCCTGCTTCCTGCACACCTTCGGGGAGTTCCCGCGCGAGCGGATCCTGCGCACGGCCGCCGCCGCCGTGGCCCCCGGCGGGGTGCTGCTGGTGGCCGGCCACGCGGGCTGGGCGCCCTGGCAGGACACCTCCGCCCTGGACGACCTCCAGCGCGCGGTGCGCTTCCCCACCCCGGAGCAGGTCGTGGCGGAGCTGGAGCTGCCCGAGGGGAACTGGGAGGTGCTGGTGGCCGCGGAATACGAACGGGCCCAGAACATGCCCGACGGCACGCCCGGGACCCGTACGGACAACGCGGTGGTGGTACGCCGGCTCAAGTAGCCGACCGGTGCGCCGGCTGAGGTGACCGACCGGTGCGCCGGCTGACGTGGCCGGCGCACAGGGGGTGGGTCTAGAAGCCCAGCTTGCGCAGCTGCTTGGGGTCGCGCTGCCAGTCCTTGGCGACCTTCACGTGCAGGTCGAGGAAGACCGGGGTGCCGAGCAGCGCCTCGATGTGCTTGCGCGACTTCATCCCGACCTCCTTCAGGCGCGAGCCCTTGGGGCCGATGATGATGCCCTTCTGGCTGGGGCGCTCGATGTACACGTTGGCGTGGATGTCGAGCAGCGGCCGGTCGGCGGGCCGGTTCTCGCGCGGGATCATCTCCTCGACCACGACGGCGATGGAGTGCGGCAGCTCGTCGCGCACGCCCTCCAGCGCGGCCTCGCGGATCAGCTCCGCGACCATGACCATCTCGGGCTCGTCGGTGAGGTCGCCCTCCGGGTACAGCGGGGGGCTCTCCGGCAGCAGCGGGGCGATCAGGTCGGCCAGCAGCTGGACCTGGCTGTCGCCGACCGCCGAGACGGGGACGATCTCGGCCCACTCGAAGCCGAGCTCCTCGGCGAGCCGGTGCACGGCGATGAGCTGCTCACCCACCACCTTGGACTCGACCAGGTCCGTCTTGGTGATGATGGCGATCTTGGGGGTCTTCTTGATCCCCGCGAGCTCCTTGGCGATGAACTTGTCGCCGGGGCCGAGCTTCTGGTCGGCGGGCAGGCAGAAACCGATGACGTCGACCTCGGCCCAGGTGGTCCGCACGATGTCGTTCAGCCGCTCACCGAGCAGGGTGCGCGGCTTGTGCAGGCCGGGGGTGTCGACCAGCACCAGCTGGGCGTCGGGGCGGTGCACGATGCCGCGGACCGTGTGGCGGGTGGTCTGCGGCCGGTTCGAGGTGATCGCGACCTTGGTGCCCACGAGCGCGTTGGTCAGGGTCGACTTGCCCGCGTTGGGGCGGCCGACGAAACAGGCGAAGCCCGCGCGGTGCGGGGCGGTGGGCTCGGGGGAACGATCGCTCATACGGGCCATTCTCCCCGATGCCGCTCCCAGCGCCGACCAGGCCACCGCCGCGAGGGCCGTCGCGGACGCCAGAACGGTGACGAGGAGGGGGTGCGCGGCATGGTCGGCGGCGCCCTCGGCGGTGACTCCGGAGGCTTCGGCCCGCACCGTGACGCGGGCCCACTCCAGCGCCGGCGGGTCCGCCCAGCGGAGGGAGAGGCGCACCTGCCCGCCGGGCGGCAGCTCGGCCGGCGGCCCGGCCGGCGGGCGGCGGGACAGGGGGCGTCCGAAGGCTCCGGTGGCGGTGAGCGCGGCGCGGGGGCGCACGGTGACGTTGCCGAGGTTGCGCAGGGTGTACGAGACCTCCGCGCCCCGGCCCGCGGCGGCGACCCGTACGTCCTCCACGGCGAGGGCGGCCGCGGTGGGCCCGGCGACCCGCAGGTACAGCCGGGCGCCGACCGCCTGCCGGATCCCGATGCCGGGCGCGCCCGCGTCGGCCGGGGCGTCCTCCTCCAGGGCGACGATGGCGCCGGGGTGGTCGCCGGGTGCGGCCCGGTCGGGGACGGTGAGGCCGAAGCCGACGTCCACCGAGCCCCCGGGCGGCACGGTGACCCGCTCCACGTCGAGCCGTACCCACGCGGCGGGCGCCAGCCGCGGCTCATCGGGGCCGCACAGCGCGAAGCCGCCGTCGCGGGCGGTGGTGTAGGCGTCGGCGGCGTAGAGCCGGAAGACGCGCGGCCGGCCGGTGCGGTTGGCGACGGTGACGGTGTCGCGGACGCTCGCGCCGGGCGCGGCGGCGAGGTAGAAGTACGGGCGCTGTCCGACGGCAGTGGCGGCGGGCAGCACGGACCACTGCCCGTTGTCGGCGGCGGCGGCCGCTCCGGCGGTCCCGGGCAGCGCGGACAGGCCGAGCCCGAACGCCCCCGCGAGGACGGCGCAGAGGGCGGCCACGAGGCGGCGGGCCCGCGCGCCGGGGCGCCGGGGCACGGCGCCCGCCCGGGTCAGGCCGCGGCCCCGCCTCACGACAGGGTCAGCGTCAGCACCGCCGCGTACGCCCCCGGCGGGGTGTAGGCGGGGATCCGGAGCGCGACCGTGGCGTCGACGGTGAAGGTTCCCCCGGTCACCGGGGCGTCGGGGGCGGAGGCCAGGACCGCCCCGTCCGCGCCGACCGGGCCCGCGCTGCCCGCCGTACAGGGGCTCGGGCTGCCCGGCGCGGCGGTGCAGGAGGGCGTCCAGGACAGGGCCCCGGCGGGAGGCGCAGGCCGCCGGGGCCCGCGAAGTCGGTGACCCGGCCGGTGAGGGTCCACCCCGCCGGGCCGCCCCGGGCGTCCTTGACGGTGACGGTGCCGATGCGGCCCGGGGCCGCGCCGCCGTCCCCGTACGGGACCGCGCCGAGGGTCACCGCCTCCCCCGCCTGGGTCATGGCCAGGGGGCCCGGCTCAACGGTGGCCGTCAGCCGCTGGGTGCCCGGCGCCGGTGCGGCCGGCTCGACCACCGTGTACGCGGCCGGGCCGGAGCCGCGCTCCCGCGACCAGGCCGGGCCCTCGTACGCCACCACCGCGGTGGTGGCCCGGTCCGTGACGGGCAGTTCGACGGTGGCCTCCCCGCGCGCGTCGGCGGTGCCGGTCGCCCGGTCGGCCGTCTCGGCGGCGCCCGCGCGGCCGGCCACGGTCACGGCGGTGCCCGGGGCGAAGCCCGCCGTGGTGACCGGGACCCGGGCGCCCGGTGCCCCGTAACCGGTGGTGAGCCGGACGCGGCGCAGGTTGGCGGTGGGCAGCGGGGTGGCGGTGAGGCGCTGGGCGACGGGTGCGCCGGTGACCTCGCAGACGGTGACCAGGTCGAGCGGGTGCCCGGTGTGCAGGGTGTAGCCGCCGGGGGCGAGGGTGACCGGGCCCGCGGCGGTGACGGTGAAGGTGCCGGTCATGGTGACCTCGGGCAGGGCGGCCCCCACCGGTACGGGCGCGTTGCGCGGGACCCCGACCACGGTGACCGCACCGCTCTGCGCGCCGCCGAGCACGACCCGGCCGACCGGGGTGAGGACGTCGGCGGGCAGCGGCGAGGTCAGCGGGTTCACGGCGGGGGTCCGGGCCACCCGGTAGGTGACGGTGACGGTGTCACCCACCCGCGGGTCCGGGTCGTCGACGCTGATCCGGGCCGCGCCGGCGCCGTCGGCGGGCGGCATTCCGGCCTCCTGGGGCGGCAGGCAGTGGGTGGGGAACTCCACCTGGCCCGGCGGCGTGTGCGCGTCGGCGGCGGCCGGCCCGCTCAGCGCGCCCCCGCTCGCGGCCGCGAGCACCGCCATGCCGACGGCCGCCCGGAATCCCCTGCTGCGCGCGCCTCTTCGCACTGCCCGCCCCCCGCGTTCCGTCGCCCCGACCGGGGCCATTCACGAGCGGGCGCCGGGAGAAGTCAAGGCACGGGGGCGGCAGCGACTGATGGCCCATCAGGAGGTGGCGCCGTGGCCGGTCCCGCCGCCCGGAAGGTGCGCCGGTAGGCCGTCGGGCTCACCCCGAGCGCCGCCTGGACATGTTTGCGCAGCGACTGCGCCGTCCCGAAGCCCGTCTCCCGCGCCACCGCCTCCATCGGCAGCTCGGTCCGCTCCAGCAGCCGCCGGGCCCGTTCGACCCGCTGGGCGGTGATCCACTCCCCGGGGCTGACCCCCGACTCCTCGCGGAAGCGGCGCGTAAAGGTCCGTACCGACATGGCCTCCTGCCGGGCCAGGTCCACCAGCCGCACCGGCTCGTGCAGCCGGTCCAGCACCCAGGCGCGCGCCGCCGTGGTGCTGGCCTCCTGCGGCCGCGGCACCGGCCGGTCGACGTACTGGGCCTGCCCGCCGTCCCGGTGCGGCGGTACGACGGTCCGCCGCGCCACGTCGTTGGCGACGGCCGCGCCGTGGTCGCGGCGCACGATGTGCAGGCACAGGTCGATGCCGGCCGCGACCCCGGCCGAGGTCAGCACGTCCCCGTCGTCGGTGTAGAGCACGTCCGCGTCCACCCGTACGGCCGGGAAGAGCCGCTGGAAGTGCTCGGCGTGCGCCCAGTGGGTGGTGGCGCGCCGGCCGTCCAGGAACCCGGCGGCGGCCAGCACGTACCCGCCCGTGCAGATGGACACGAGCCGGGTGCCGGGCCGGATGTGGGCGAGGGCGGCGGCGAGCCCGTCGGTCAGCCGGCCCTCCCGGTACACCGGCCCCAGCTCGTGCGAGGCGGGCACCACCACCGTGTCGGCGGTGGCCAGCAGTTCGGGGCCGTGCTCGACGTCGACCGCGAAATCGGCGTCCGTGCGCACCGGCCCGGGGGCCAGGGCGCAGGTGCGGATCTCGTACAGCCGCGCTCCGGCGGGGCCCTTGGCGCGGCCGAAGATCCGGTGCGGGATGCCGAGCTCGAAGGGCAGCAGCCCGGTGAGCGCGAGGACGGCGACGCGGTGAGGGGCCATGGCCCGATCATATCGAAGGGTGTCGGTCAGGCCACTGTCGTACCGGGCCCGTCCGGCCGGAAGCTGTCGGGGTGACGCAGACAGCCCCGAACGCAGCCCCCGCTCCCCCGCCCGCACCCACCTCCGCGCGGCGGCCCCCCCGCCCGCCCGGCCGGGTCCACCGGGCCTGGTTCGCGGCGGCCGTCGCCTTCGTGACGATCATTGGCGCCGCCGCCTTCGCCTCCCTGCCCGGCCTGCTCATCGAGCCGCTGCACACGGAGTTCGACTGGTCGCGCGGCACGATCGGCCTCGCCGTCTCCGTCAACCTCGCGCTGTACGGGCTCACCGCCCCCTTCGCCGCCGCGCTGATGGACCGTTTCGGCATCCGCAGGGTCGTCGCGCTGGCCCTGACCGTCATAGCCGGCGGCTCGGTGGCCACCGTGTGGATGACGGCGCCCTGGCAACTGGTGCTGTACTGGGGCGTCCTCGTCGGCCTGGGCAGCGGCTCCATGGCCCTGGCCTTCGCGGCGACGGTGACCAACCGCTGGTTCACCGCCCGGCGCGGGCTGGTCACCGGCGTCCTGACCGCCGCCGGCGCCTCCGGGCAGCTGGTCTTCCTGCCCCTGCTGTCCTGGCTGGTGGAACACCACGGCTGGCGCCCGGCGGCCGTGACCGTCTCCCTGGCGGCCCTGGCCGTCGTCCCCTTCGTATGGCTGCTGCTGCGCGACCACCCGGCCGACCTCGGACTCGCCCCGTACGGAGGCGTGTACGCGGACAAGCCCGCGCCGGTGCCGGGCGCGGCGCGGCGGGCGTTGACCGTGCTGTTCAAGGCGGCCCGCACCGGACCGTTCTGGCTGCTGGCGGGCACCTTCGCGATCTGCGGCGCCTCCACCAACGGCCTGGTCAAAACCCACTTCGTGCCCGCGGCCCACGACCACGGCATGCCGATGACGGCGGCGGCCGGACTGCTCGCCGTGGTCGGCGTGTTCGACGTGCTCGGCACCATCGCCTCGGGCTGGTTCACCGACCGCTTCGCGGCCCGCCGCCTGCTGGCCGTGTACTACGCCCTGCGCGGGGTGTCCCTGCTGTTCCTGCCGATGCTGCTGGCCCCGTCGGTGCACCCGCCGATGCTGTTCTTCATCGTCTTCTACGGGCTGGACTGGGTCGCGACCGTCCCGCCGACCATCGCCCTGTGCCGCGAGCACTACGGGCAGGACAGCGCGATCGTCTTCGGCTGGGTCCTGGCCTCCCACCAGGTGGGCGCCGCGCTCGTCGCCTTCCTGGGCGGGGTGGCGCGCGACGCCTTCGGCTCCTACGACCTCGTCTGGTACGCGGCGGGCGGCCTGTGCGCGGTGGCGGCCCTGATGGCGATGGTCATCCGCCGCCCCGCCCCGGCGGCCCCGGCGGTGGCCGCCTGAGCGGGCCGCGCGGCCGTCAGGCCCCGGCGGGCGTGGTCGACTTCAGGGTGCCGTCCGGGCCGGCCAGCAGGACCGGGGTGGCCGGGCCGCCGAGGTCGCGCACCGCCGCGCGGTCGGCCTCGGCGGGCGCGTCGGCCGCGCTCACCACGGCCGCCGCCTCCAGCGAGCGGGCGCCGCTGGCCACCGCCATGGCGACCGCCGTCTGGAGGGCGCTCAGCTTCAGGGAGTCCAGCTCCACGGTGCCGGCGACGTACGTACGGCCGGTCTCGTCCCGCACCGCCGCGCCCTCGGGCACCCCGTTGCGGGCCCGGGCGCTGCGCGCCAGCGTGATGATCTTGCTGTCCTCGGGGTCGATCCCGGCCCCCACGGTGCTCTCGCTCATGGGGCACAGCTTAAGGAGCGCCCCGGCACGGACGTACGACGGCCCCGCCGGGGCGTCCGGGCAGGCGCCCACCGGGGCGTCCCGGCCGCCGCCCGCCGGGGCGTCCCGGCCGGACCTTCAGGCGCGGTCGAGCCGCAGCCGCTCCGCCTTCGGCAGACCCGCCACGACCAGGTCGTACGAGTCCTCCACCAGCTCCCGTACCAACGCGTCCGGCAGCCCGCCGACCGTCACCGTGTTCCAGTGCCGCTTGTTCATGTGCCAGCCCGGCACGATCGCCGCGTGCTCGGCGCGCAGCCGCAGCGCCTCCTCAGGATCGCACTTGAGGTTGATCTTCAGCGGTTCGGCGTCGAGCGCCGTCAGCGCGAACACCTTCCCCAGCACCTTGAAGACCGAGGTCTCCGGGGTGAAGGGGAACTCCTCCACCGCCGCGTTGAACTCCAGACACAAGGCGCGCAGCTCCGCCGGGGTCATCCGTCCTCCTCGTCCGCGGGCTCCCCGGCCGGCTCCGCCGGCTCCACGAGCACCGTCACGATCTTGTTCCGCCGGCCGCCGGGCGACTCCGCCGTCAGCCGCAGCGGACGCCCGTCCGGCAGCTCCACCACCGCCGAGGCACCCGCGATCGGGACCCGGCCCAGGGCCTTGGCCAGCAGCCCGCCGACCGTCTCCACGTCCTCGTCGTCGAAGGCCTCGACGCCGAACAGCTCGCCCAGGTCCGTGATGTCGAGCCGCGCCGTCACCCGGTAGCGGTCCGCGCCCAGCTCCTCGACCGGGGCGATCTCCCGGTCGTACTCGTCGGTGATCTCCCCGACGATCTCCTCCAGGATGTCCTCGATGGTGACGATCCCGGCCGTGCCGCCGTACTCGTCGACGACCACGGCCACGTGGTTGCGCACCGACTGCATCTCGCGCAGCAGGTCCCCCGCGTTCTTGGTGTCGGGCACGAACACCGCCGGCCGCATCACCGTCGAGACCAGGTCGGACTCCGCGTCGCGGCTGATGTGGGTGCGGCGCACGAGGTCCTTCAGGTAGACGATGCCGACGATGTCGTCCTCGTTCTCCCCGGTGACCGGGATCCGCGAGAAGCCCGAGCGCAGCGCGAGCGTCGTCGCCTGACGGATCGTCTTGTACCGCTCTATGCAGACCAGATCGGTGCGCGGCACCATCACCTCGCGCACCAGCGTGTCCCCGAGTTCGAAGACCTGGTGCACCATCCGGCGCTCGTCGTCCTCGATCAGCGATTCCTTCTCCGCCAGGTCCACCATCGCGCGCAGCTCCGCCTCGGAGGCGAACGGCCCCTTGCGGAAGCCCTTCCCGGGCGTGAGCGCGTTGCCGATGAGGATCAGCAGCTGCGGGATCGGCCCCATCACCCGCGCCAGCGGTACGAGGACGTACGCGGCCGCCGTCGCGGTGTTCAGCGGGTGCTGGCGGCCGATCGTACGGGGGGAGACGCCCACCGCCACGAACGAGACCAGCACCATCACGCCGATCGCCACGAGCAGGGCGGTCCAGTTGTCCCCGAACGTGTCGAGGCAGACGTACGTGACGAGCACGCCCGCCGCCATCTCGCAGATCACCCGCACCAGCAGGGCCACGTTCAGGTAGCGGGTCGGGTCCCCGGCGACCTGGGCGAGCTTCGCACTGCCGCGCCGCCCCGCCCGTACGGCCTGCTCGGCCCGGAAGCCGGAGATCCGGGCGATCCCGGCCTCGGCGCACGCCGCGAACCAGGCCACCACGACCAGCAGGACCGCGCCGGCGATGAGCTGCGGCGCGGTCACGAGACGGTGGGCGCCGGCGACGGGCCGGTGATGCCGCGCTCACCGCGCCAGCCGTCGACGATGGCCGCCTGGAGCCCGAACATCTCGGCCTTCTCGTCCGGTTCCTCGTGGTCGTACCCGAGCAGGTGCAGCACCCCGTGGACGGTCAGGAGCTGGAGCTCCTCGTCCATGGAGTGCTGCGTCGGCGCTTCCTCGCCCTGCCTCTTCGCCACCTCGGGGCAGAGCACGATGTCGCCGAGGAGCCCCTGCGGGGGCTCCTCCTCGTCCTTCGACGGCGGACGCAACTCGTCCATCGGGAAGGACATGACGTCGGTCGGTCCGGGCAGGTCCATCCACTGGATGTGGAGCTGCTCCATGGCGTCCTCGTCGATGACGATGACGGAGAGCTCGGACAGCGGGTGGATCCGCATCCGGGTGAGCGCGTAGCGGGCGATGTCGAGGATCGCCTGCTCGTCGACCTCGGTTCCGGACTCGTTGTTGACGTCGATCGACATGGTGCGCTGAGCTCTACTTCCGCTGGTGGCCGTTCGCGGCCTGCTGGCTGTCGTCGTACTTCTCGTACGCGTCGACGATACGGCCGACCAGCTTGTGCCGGACGACATCCTCGGACGTGAGCCGCGAGAAGTGGATGTCGGGCACCCCTTCCAGGATGTCCTGCACCTGCCGCAGACCACTGCGCGCGCCACCGGGCAGGTCGACCTGCGTGATGTCACCGGTGATCACGATCTTCGAATCGAACCCGAGCCTGGTCAGGAACATCTTCATCTGCTCGGTGGTCGTGTTCTGCGCCTCGTCGAGCACCACGAAGGCCTCATTAAGGGTGTTGTGCGTCAGCAAGTAGTCCTGCGTGACGTACAGGGAGTCCTCGGCCGCGACCTGAATGCAGACGGTCTCCTCGCGGCCCGCGGGCTCGATGGATTCGACGAACCGCATCGGCCGGCCGCCGCCACCGGCCGCGTGGTAGGCGTCCCGCTTGCGGGCCAGGCGGAAGGGCTCGACGCCCTCCGGGAGGCGGATGTCGACAATGTGCGAGTCGTAGCGGTGCACGCCCAAGGCGTTTCCCCGCTTCCGGTCGACGGCCCTGCGGCGCCGGGTGTAGGCCACACCGCCCAGGGACTGGACGAGGGCGACCACGTCGTCCCGCAGGATGATCGAGGCCGTGCAGTACTGGACCCGGCAAGTGCGGTCCCGCTGGGTGACCGGGCCGCCGTCGGAGTCGAGCAGCCCCTGGAGCACGGCGAGACGGACGTCGGCCGTGTTGTACAGGTAGTCCTCCGGCACGTGCTTGGAGTGCGAGCGGGTGCCGAGCAGATCCAGCTCGCGCATGACCCGGGTGACCGGGTTTTCCAGCGTGACCACGTCGCCGGGCGACTTGATCCGGTTGAGGACGTAGTCGGGACCGCCCTTGTGGCGCGCCGTCACACCGGGGAGGGCGGACTCCAGAGCACGGACGAGCTCCTGGTCCTCCGTCGCGAAAGAGGGCGTGGTGGAGCCCGTGACGCACCCGTCGCCCAGCAGCAGACCGAGCGCGTACGGGTCCATCGGGACCTCGCGTGCGGGCAGCGCGACCGGAGCTGTCAGCATGGGGAGCTCGTAGCGGCGGGCGTGCCCTGCCCGCAGGTTGCCGATCATGTCCTGGGTCTCCAGGACCCGCCACGGCTTGTCGCGGCGCTTGTCGTCCCGCGTCCGTACGGTCCAGAGGTGCTCGCCGCAGGCCAGGGTCCAGGATCCGTCCTGCGCCGACACCCGGTACACGTCTTTCTCGCCCTGCGGGTACACGCCGAGGACCGGGGTCGGCTCGCCGTTGGACCCGACGACGAGGTCGCCGACCCGCAGGTCGCCGATGGCGCGCCAGCCGTCCGGGGTCAGCACCTTGGTGAAGACGGGCTGCGCACGACCGCGCATGTAGGCCAGCGGTGCGACCTCGATGGTGCCCGCCGCCATCAGGCGGGGGATGGAGTCCGGGTCCAGCATGTCGTGCAGGGCGTCGTACAGCGGGCGCAGGTACGGGTCGATCTTGTCGAAGAGGGTGCCGGGGAGGAAGCCGAGGCGTTCGCCCGCCTCGACCGCAGGGCGGGTCAGGATGATGCGGCTGACCTGCTTGGACTGGAGGGCCTGGACGGCCTTGGCCATGGCCAGGTAGGTCTTGCCGGTACCGGCCGGGCCGATGCCGAAGACGATCGTGTTCTTGTCGATCGCGTCGACGTACCGCTTCTGGTTGAGGGTTTTGGGGCGGATGGTGCGCCCGCGGCTGGAGAGGATGTTCTGGGTGAGCACCTCGGCCGGGGTCTCCGCCTCGCCGCCCCCGGTGCCGTTCGCCTTGAGCATGGCGATCGAGCGTTCCACTGCGTCCTCCGTCATCGACTGCCCGGTGCGCAGCACCAGCATCATCTCGTCGAACAGGCGCTGGATCAGGGCGACCTCCGCCGCCGGTCCGACCGCGCTGACCTGATTGCCCCGAACATGGATGTCGGCCTTCGGGAAAGCCTTTTCGATCACGCGCAGCAGCGCGTCGCCCGAACCGAGCACCGTCACCATCGGGTGGGCCGCCGGTACGGTGAAGTGGGCGCGCGCCTGGCCCGGCGCGGGGGTGGGGGCTGTCGGTGTCTGAGTCATGGGCCGGCACTGTGGCCTGCGCATACCTCCCGCTGAGGGGCCGCTCGGATCGTCGACCTCCGGAGTACCAAGGGTACGTCCACGCCCGGTCATCCCCGAGGGGTTTTCCGGTCCGGCCGCCCGGTGTTCTCCCGGCGTTCCCGTACGGGGGCCGGGCACGCGGGCGGCCCCGGCGCTCATACGGGGTGACGGAACCCGATGGTCGGCACCGCGCGGCGGCGCGGGGCGCAGGTGGAGCCGGGGGGCAGCAGGGCGTCGAGGAAGCCGTAGCGGCCGCGCAGGGCCTCCGGAGCGGTGCGCCACCACTGGGCCACCTCGGGCCAGCCGGGGGCCGAGAGGGAGCCGCCGAACTCCCGCACCGACAGGGCGGCGGTCAGCCCGGCGAAGGCGAGCCGGTCGGCCAGCGGCCAGCCCGCCAGGCTCCCGGTGACGAACCCGGCGACGAACACGTCCCCCGCGCCGGTCGGGTCCAGGGCCTCCACCGCGATGGCGGGGACCTCGGCCGTCTCCCCGGTCCGGCCGTCCACCGCGTACGAGCCCTCCGCGCCCATGGTCACCACCGCGACGGGCACCTTGTCCGCCAGGGCCCGGGCGGCGGCGCGCGGGCACTCGGTGCGGGTGTAGCGCATCGCCTCGCCGGCGTTGGGCAGGAAGGCCTCGCAGTGGGCGAGGTCGGGCAGGGCGGCCAGGTCCCAGCGGCCGGTCTCGTCCCAGCCGACGTCCGCGAAGATCCGCGAGCCCCGGCGGGCCGCCTCGGCGACCCACTGCTCGGCCGGTCCGGCCGCGAGCGAGGCGACGGCGGCGCGGGTCTTCGGGGGGCACCAGGGGAAGGGGCCGGGGCCGGTGGGGGGCGGGGCCTCGTGGCCGTGGGAGACCATCGTGCGCTCGCCCTCGTACGCCATGGAGACGGTGACGGGGCTGTGCCAGCCGGGGACGGTCCGCGACATGGAGAGGTCGATGCCCTCGCCCTGTTCGAGGGTGTCCCAGCAGTACTCGCCGTAGTGGTCGTCGCCGAACGCGGCGGCCAGCGAGGTGCGCAGGCCGAGCCGGGCGAGGGCGGTGGCCATGTTGGCGACGCCGCCGGGGCTGGAGCCCATGCCGCGCGCCCAGGACTCCGTACCGCGTACGGGGGCCGAGTCGAGGCCGGTGAAGATGATGTCGAGGAAGACGGTGCCGGTCAGGAAGACGTCGCAGCCCGGGTCTTGGGCATCGCGGAGCGGGCCCAGCGGGTCCAGCTTGCCCGGGCGGTTGGTGCGGCTGTCCCGACTGGTCACGGTGTGCTCCCCGGTGAAGTGTCGTTTCTGCTTGCGGTTCATGGGTGGAAAGCTGCGAGCCCTGCCCATGGACGGCAGGAGCGAAACCCAGTGTGACCCATCTCACCGGGCACTCGCTCCTCCGCGCGGCCGCCGGGCCGCCGCCGGGCCGCCGCCCCTACGGCCGCTTCGGTACGGGAACCCGTGCGAGGTCCGCCGCGATCGTCAGCCCGCCCTCGAAGCCGGCCGCGCGGGCCTCGCGTTCGAACTCCGAGGGGTCGGAGTAGCGCTGCGAGAAGTGCGTCAGCACCAGGTGCCGGACGCCCGCGTCCCGCGCCACCCGCGCCGCCTGCCCGGCGGTGAGGTGGCCGTGGTCCTCGGCCAGGCGGACGTCGGCGTCGAGGAAGGTCGACTCGATGACCAGCAGGTCGCAGCCCTCGGCCAGCTCGTCCACCCCGGGGCACAGCCGGGTGTCCATGACGAAGGCGAACCGCTGCCCCGCCCGGTGCTCGCTCACGTCCTCCAGCGCGACCGCGCCGAGCCGTCCCTCGCGCTGGATCCGGCCCACGTCCGGCCCCTTGATCCCGTGCTCCGCGAGCAGTTCCGCCACCATGCGGCGGCCGTCCGGCTCGGTCACCCGGTAGCCGAAGGACTCCACCGGGTGCGAGAGCCGCCGCGCCTCCAGGAGGTACGGGGGCCCCTCGGCGAGGGTCCCGTCCCGCTCCACCGGCTCCTCCCGCAGCCGCACGGTCTCCCGGTAGGCGGTGGCGTAGCGGAGCCGGTCGAAGAACTTCTGCCCCGAGGCCGGGTAGTGCGCGGTCACGGGGTGCGGGACCTGGTCGAGGTTGATCCGCTGGATCACCCCGGCCAGGCCGAGGCTGTGGTCACCGTGGAAGTGGGTGACGCAGATCCGGTTGATGTCGTGCGCGGCGACCCCGGCCCGCAGCATCTGGCGCTGCGTGCCCTCGCCCGGGTCGAAGAGGATGCCCTCGCCGTCCCAGCGCAGCAGGTAGCCGTTGTGGTTGCGGTGCCGGGTGGGGACCTGGCTGGCGGTGCCGAGGACCACGAACTCTCGTACGGACACGGGCTATCCGGGGGGCCACTGGAGGCCACGGCCGCCGAGGACGTGCGCGTGGGTGTGGAAGACGGTCTGCCCGGCCCCGGTGCCGGTGTTGAAGACGATCCGGTAGCCCTGCTCGTCGATCTTCTCGTCGGCGGCGATCAGCCCGGCCTCGCGCAGTATGTCGGCGGCCACGGCCGGCTCGGCGGCGGCGAGGGAGGCGGCGTCGGGGTAGTGGACCTTCGGGATGATCAGGACGTGCGTCGGCGCCTGCGGGTTGATGTCGCGGAAGGCGACGGTCGTCTCGCTCTCGCGGACCACGGTCGCCGGGATGCTCCCGGCGACGATCTTGCAGAACAGGCAGTCCGCCTGCGGTTCCCCGGCCATGGCCGTGCCTCCGGTGTCGTGCGTTGATCGGTCGGGGCATCGTAACCGCCGCTCCCGCCCGCCGGGCCGTCACCGGCGGACGAGGCCGGGGGTCCGTACGGGCCGGCGGGACGACGACCGGCGACCCGCGCGCGCCGGCCGGGATACGACCAGACGCCCGCGCGCACAGGCGGGACTACGACCAGCGGCCCGCGCGCACCAGCGGGGACTACGTCCGGCCGCCCACGCGCACCGGCAGGGCCTCGTCCGGCCGCCCGCGCGCATCGGCACGGCTACGTCCGGCCGCCCCTGCGCACCGGCGAGACTGCGACCAGCCGTCCGTGCCCGCCCGCCGGACTACGACCAGCGGCCCGTGCGGGCCAGCAGGACGGCGGTCGCGGCCGTGCCCGCCGTCGAGGTGCGCAGCACCGAGCGGCCCAGCCGGTACGGGTGGGCGCCGGCCTCCGCGAAGGCGGCAAGCTCCTCCGGGGAGACCCCGCCCTCGGGTCCGACGACCAGCACCACCGAGCCGGAGGCGGGCAGCCGCACCGTGGCCAGGGGCCGCGAGGCGGCCTCCCGGTCCTCGTGGAGCACCATCGCCAGGTCCGCCTCGGCCAGCAGGGCGGCAACCTGCCGGGTGGACAGCGCCTCGGCCACCTCGGGGAAGCGCACCCGGCGCGACTGCTTGCCCGACTCCCGGGCGGTGGCCCGCCACTTGGCGAGGGACTTCGCCCCGCGCTCGCCGCGCCACTGGGTGATGCAGCGGGAGGCCTGCCAGGGGACGATGGCGTCGACGCCGGTCTCCGTCATCGTCTCGACCGCCACCTCGCCCCGGTCACCCTTCGGCAGCGCCTGCACCACGGTGATCCGTACGTCCGGCTCGGGCTCCTCGGCGGTCCCCGAGACGGAGACGACCAGCCGGTCCTTGCCCTCCGCCGCCGTGACGACCGCCTCCGCCCAGCGGCCGCGGCCGTCGGTGAGGACCAGTTCCTCGCCCGGGTTCAGCCGCTTGACCGACACCGCGTGCCGGCCCTCGGGGCCGTCCAGTACGTACTGCGGCCCCGCGGGGACCTCTTCGACCACGAACACCGGGGCCGTCATGACGCTCTCCTCATCTGCAACACCTTCAACGCGCGCTGCGCCTCGGCCAGTTCGGCCACCAGCACCTCCACCAGCCGCGCCGCGGGCAGCGCCCGCGCCAGCCGGTGGCCCTGCCCCGCCCACAGGGCCATGCCCTGCGGGTCGCCCGCCTCGGCGGCCGCCTTGCGCAGTCCCGCGGTCATGTGGTGGACCTGGGGGTAGGCGGCCGGGGCGTACGGTCCGTGCTCCCGCATGAAGCGGTTGACCAGGCCCCGGGCGGGGCGCCCGGAGAAGGCCCGGGTGAGTTCGGTGTGCCCGAACAGCGGGTCGGTCAGGGCCCGCTTGTGCAGGGGGTGCGCGCCGGACTCCGGGCAGGCCAGGAAGGCCGTGCCGAGCTGCGCCGCCTCGGCGCCCGCCGCGAGCACCGCTGCGATCTGGGCGCCGCGCATCAGGCCGCCCGCGGCGGTGATCGGGAGCGCCACGGCCTCCCGTACCTCGGTGACCAGCGCGAGCAGGCCGACGCCCGCCGTGCCGTCGGTCTCCGGGTCGTCGCGGTGGGTGCCCTGGTGGCCGCCGGCCTCGACGCCCTGGACGCAGACGGCGTCGGCGCCCGCCGCCTGGGCGGTGCGGGCCTCGTCGGCGGAGGTCACGGTGACGACGGTGCGCGTACCGGCCGCGCGCAGCCGGGCGAGGGCCTCGGGCACGGGGCAGCCGAAGGTGAAGGAGACGACCGGGACCGGGTCCTCCAGCAGGATGGCGAGCTTGGCCTCGTAGCCGTCGTCGCCGGTGCCGAGGGTGTCCTCCTCGGCGATCGAGACCCCGTACCAGTTGGCCTCGCCCGCGAGCTGGCCGCGGTAGGTCTCGATGGCGGCGGGATCGACGTAGCCGGTCTGGGGGAGGAAGAGGTTGACGCCGAAGGGGCGGCGGGTGAGTCCGCGCAGCCGCTTGATCTCCTGGTACATGCCGTCGGCGGTCTTGTAGCCGCCGGCGAGGCAGCCGAGTCCGCCGGCCTCGCACACGGCCGCGGCGAGGGGCGGGCAGGAGACGCCGCCCGCCATGGGAGCCTGCACGATCGGGTACGGGTGGAGACCGTTCGGTGCGGAGGACATGGACTGCATCGTGCCACGTCCGGCGCACCGCACCGAATCACGGCAATTCGCCTGGCATAGTCCGCTTCCCTCCCGCCGTGAGGGAAGCACGGAGCCCGGTCCGGGGCGTCCCCGGACCGGGCTCGTACGTGCTGTCGTACCGGGCTCAGCGGCCGTTGAAGGCGTCCTTCAGCCGGCTGAAGAGGCCCTGCTGGCCGGGGGCGAACTGGCCCGTCGGGCGCTCCTCGCCGCGCAGCTTCGCGAGCTGGCGCAGCAGCTCCTCCTGCGGGGCGTCGAGCTTGGCGGGAGTAGTGACCTCGACGTGGACGATGAGGTCGCCGCGGCCGCCGCCGCGCAGGTGCGTGACGCCGCGCCCGTGCAGCGGGATCGCCTGGCCGGACTGGGTGCCGGGCCGGATGTCGATCTCCTCCAGGCCGTCCAGCGTCTCCAGCGGGCACTTGGTGCCGAGCGCCGCCGCCGTCATCGGGATGGTGACGGTGCAGTGCAGGTCGTCCCCGCGGCGCTGGAAGGTCGGGTGCGGCAGTTCGTGGATCTCCACGTACAGGTCGCCGGCGGGGCCGCCGCCGGGGCCGACCTCGCCCTCGCCCGAGAGCTGGATCCGGGTGCCGTTCTCGACGCCGGCCGGGATCTTGACCGTCAGGCTGCGGCGGGAGCGGACCCGGCCGTCGCCCGCGCACTCGGGGCACGGGGTCGGGACCACGGTGCCGAAGCCCTGGCACTGCGGGCAGGGGCGCGAGGTCATGACCTGGCCCAGGAAGGACCGGGTGACCTGCGAGACCTCGCCGCGGCCGCGGCACATGTCACACGTCTGCGCGGAGGTGCCGGGGGCGGCGCCCTCGCCGGAGCAGGTGGTGCAGACGACGGCCGTGTCGACCTGGATGTCCTTGGTCGTCCCGAAGGCGGCCTCGTCCAGCTCCAGGTCCAGACGGATCATGGCGTCCTGGCCGCGGCGGGTGCGCGAGCGCGGTCCGCGCTGCGAGGCCTGGCCGAAGAAGGCGTCCATGATGTCGGAGAAGTTGCCGAAGCCGCCGGCGCCGAAGCCGCCCGCGCCCGCGCCGCCGCCCGAGGAGGACAGCGGGTCGCCGCCGAGGTCGAAGACCTGCTTCTTCTGCGGGTCCGAGAGGACCTCGTAGGCGGCGTTGATCTCCTTGAAGCGCTCTTGCGTCTTGGGATCGGGATTGACGTCCGGGTGCAGCTCGCGGGCGAGCCGCCGGAAGGCCTTCTTGATCTCGTCCTGCGATGCGTCGCGGCGCACGCCGAGAACGGCGTAGTAGTCCGTGGCCACTTACGACTCCGCCAGGATCTGTCCGACGTAACGTGCCACTGCGCGTACCGCTCCCATCGTTCCGGGGTAGTCCATGCGGGTCGGTCCGACCACGCCGAGTTTGGCGACTGCTTCGCCGCCCGAACCGTAGCCGACCGAGACGACCGACGTGGAGTTGAGTCCCTCGTAGGCGTTCTCGTGGCCGATGCGTACGGCCATCCCCGACTCACTGGCCTCGCCCAGCAGCTTGAGGAGCACGACGTGTTCCTCCAGCGCTTCGAGCACCGGCCTGATCGTCAGGGGGAAATCATGTCCGAAGCGGGTGAGGTTGGACGTGCCGCCGATCATCAGCCGCTCTTCCGCCTCCTCCGCCAGCGTTTCGAGGAGGGTCGCCAGGACGGCCTTGACGGTCGCCCGGTCGTCGGTCTCGAACGACTCCGGAAGGTCCTGCACGAGCTGCGGCACGTCGGTGAACCGACGGCCGACGACCCGGCTGTTGAGCCGCGCCCGCAGATCGGCGAGGGAGGTCTCGCCGAAGGGGGTCTGGGTGTCGACGAGCCGCTGCTCGACCCGCCCGGTGTCCGTGATCAGTACGAGCATCAGCCGGGCCGGGGCCAGCGACAGCAGCTCGACGTGCCGGACGGTGGAGCGGGTCAGCGAGGGGTACTGGACGACGGCGACCTGCCGGGTGAGCTGCGCGAGCAGGCGCACCGTGCGGCCGACCACGTCGTCGAGGTCGACGGCGCCGTCGAGGAAGTTCTGGATCGCCCTGCGTTCGGGCGTGGACAGCGGCTTGACCCCGGCGAGCTTGTCGACGAAGAGGCGGTAGCCCTTGTCGGTGGGGATCCGGCCGGCGCTGGTGTGGGGCTGGGCGATGTAGCCCTCCTCCTCCAGCACGGCCATGTCGTTGCGCACGGTGGCGGGTGAGACGCCGAGCCGGTGCCGCTCGGTGAGGGCCTTGGAGCCGACCGGCTCCTCCGTCCCGACGTAGTCCTGGACGATGGCGCGCAGCACTTCGAGTCTGCGTTCACTGAGCATCGCGCACACCTCCGGATGCGGTCGGTCGGTCGTCGGTCGGTCGTTCACTGTGCGTCGGCCGGGCTTCCCCGGCCCCTCGTTGGCACTCTGCGCACCCGAGTGCCAGAGATCCCCCGGTCAGTGTACGGGTGGGCGGTACGGGGCGGGCAAGGGTGGCCCGCCAGGGTAGCGTCGCCGCATGGACGTACGTTGGGAAGAGGCGGGCTGGGAACGGCTGACCGGACGGGCCGGACGACGACGGCTTCCGGTGTGGGACTGCACCGTGGGGCTGGTGGTGGGGGACGAGTCGGTGCTCCTGGTCGACCCCGGTTCGAGCGTGCGCGAGGGGACCGGGATCCGGGCCGAGGCGGAGCGGCTGACCGGTCGGCGCGTGACCCATATCGCATTCACGCACGGACATTTCGACCATGTGCTGGGCGCTCCGGCCTTCTCGGGCGCCCAGTGCTACGCGGCGGTCGGCCTGGACCGGCTCCTGGCGACCCCGGGCGGCCGCGAGGAACTGCGCCGCGGCGCGGTCTCGCACGGTCTGGACGAGGCGGAGGCCGCCGGGGCGGTGGAGCTGCTGCGGGCGCCGGAGCACCTGGTGTCGGGCGAGCGGACGCTGGAGCTGGGCGGCGTCCAGGTGCTGCTGGCCAACGTGGGGCCGGCCCACTCGCAGCACGACCTGACGGTGCTGGTGCCGGGCGAGCGGGAGGTGGTGTTCTGCGGGGACCTGGTGGAGGAGTCGGGCGAACCGCAGGCCGGCCCCGACGCCGTGCCCGGGCAGTGGCCCGCCGCCCTGGACCGGCTGCTGTCGCTGGCAGGGGACGACGCGCTGTACGTGCCGGGTCACGGAGCGGTGGTCGACGCCGGCTTCGTCCGTGGGCAACGCGCCACACTGGCGGCCCGGTTCGGCGTGTCGGGGGCGTGAGCGGGGCCGCTCTCCTATCGTCGGCCGGATGCGTGAGTACTCCCCCGACCTGACCCCGCAGTGGAAGCGCGCCAGGGCCGTGCCCGAGGTGCCCGCGGACCCCGATCTGGTGGTCGAGGTGGCGGGCACCGACTTCTGCGGGGCCGTGGTGGGCTGCGAGGCGGGCACCGTGACCCTGGAGGACCGCTTCGGCCGGCGGCGGGTCTTCCCCATGGAGCCGGCCGGCTTCCTGCTGGAGGGCGCGGCCGTGACCCTGGTGCGCCCCTCGCGGGCGCCCGCCGCGCCCGCCCGCACGGCGTCGGGCTCGCTCGCCGTGCCCGGGGCGCGGGCCAGGGTGGCGCGGGCGGGGCGGATCTACGTGGAGGGCCGCCACGACGCCGAGCTGGTGGAGCGGGTCTGGGGCGACGACCTGCGCGTCGAGGGGGTCGTCGTGGAGTACCTGGAGGGCGTCGACGACCTCCCGTCGGTGGTGGCCGGCTTCGCCCCGGCCCCGGACGCCCGTCTCGGCGTGCTGGTGGACCACCTGGTGCCGGGCTCGAAGGAGTCCCGGATCGCGGCGGCCGCGGCCGGCCCGGACGTGCTGGTCGTGGGCCACCCGTACGTGGACATCTGGCAGGCGGTGAAACCGTCCGCGCTCGGCATCCCGGCCTGGCCGGTGGTCCCGCCCGGCCAGGACTGGAAGACGGGCGTCTGCCGGGCCCTGGGCTGGCCCCCGAACACCGGCGCCGCCTGGCAGCACATCCTGTCGCGCGTGTCCTCGTACAAGGACCTGGAGCCGGTCCTGCTGGGCCGCGTCGAGGAACTGATCGACTTCGTCACGGCCCCGGCCTAGCCAGGGCGGGGCGCCGCGAGCCGCAGGGCCCCTCAGTCGACCAGGTCGCGCACCACCGCGTCGGCCAGGAGCCGGCCGCGCAGGGTCAGCACCGCGCGCCCGGCCTCGTACGGAGCCGCCTCCAGCAGCCCCTCGGCCAGCGCCTTCGCGGAGGCGGCGAGGCCGGCCGGGGCCAGCAGGGACAGCGGGACGCCGTCGGCCAGGCGCAGCTCCAGCAGGATCCGCTCCACGCGGCGGTCCTCCGCCGACAGCAGCTCGCGCCCCGCGCCCGGGGAGCGGCCCGCGGCCAGGGCCGCCGCGTAGGCGCCGGGGTGCTTGACGTTCCACCAGCGGACCCCGCCGACGTGCGAGTGGGCGCCCGGGCCCGCGCCCCACCAGTCGGCGCCGCGCCAGTACAGCTCGTTGTGCAGGCACCGGCCGGCCTCGGTGGTGGCCCAGTTCGAGACCTCGTACCAGGAGTACCCGGCCTCGGCCATGACGGAGTCCGCGATCAGGTACCGGTCGGCGTGGACGTCGTCGTCCGTCATCGGGACCTCGCCGCGGCGGATCCGGCGGGCCAGCTGGGTGCCCTCCTCGACGATCAGGGCGTAGGCGCTGATGTGGTCCGGCCCGGCGCCGAGGGCGGCGGCCAGGGAGGCCCGCCAGTCGTCGTCGCTCTCGCCCGGGGTGCCGTAGATCAGGTCCAGGTTGACGTGCTCGAAGCCGGCCGCGCGGGCCTCGGCGACGCAGGCCTCGGGGCGTCCGGGGGTGTGGGTGCGGTCCAGCACCTTCAGGACGTGCTGCCGGGCGCTCTGCATGCCGAAGGAGATCCGGTTGAAGCCGCCCGCGCGCAGCTCCGCCAGGTACGCCGGGTCCACGGACTCCGGATTGGCCTCGGTGGTCACCTCGGCGTCCTCGGCCAGCCCGAACTCGTCCCGGATCGCCGCGAGCATCCGTACGAGGTCCCGCGCGGGCAGCAGGGTGGGCGTGCCGCCGCCGACGAAGACGGTACGCACGGCCCGGGGGTCGTCGCCGAGCACCTTGCGGGCCAGGCGGACCTCGTCGATCAGGGTGTCGGCGTAGTTCTCCCGGGAGGCGAGCACGCCGCCGGTGCCCCGCAGCTCGGTGGCCGTGTAGGTGTTGAAGTCGCAGTAGCCGCAGCGCGTCGCGCAGTACGGGACGTGCAGGTAGAACCCGAGCGGCCGGTCCCCGGCACCCGCCAGGGCGTGCGACGGCAGCGAGCCGTCTTCGGGCATGGGTTCACCGTCGGGCAGTGCGGAAGGCATGGACCCATTGTCCCGCACCGCCCCATGGTCGTTTACGCGTCCGGCCCGGGGCGGCCGGACGGCCCGGCGAGCCCCGGCCGGGCCCCGGCCGGGCGCGCGGTCCCGGGCCGGACGGCCCGGCCGGTCAGGCCTCGCGGGCGCCCTCGTACATCTCGTCGATGAGGTACTTGAACTCGCGCTCGACCACCGGCCGCTTCAGCTTGAGGCTGGGCGTCAGGTCACCGTGCTCGACGTCCAGGTCGCGGGGCAGGAGGCGGAACTTCTTGACCGTCTGCCAGCGCTGGAGGCCCTCGTTGAGGGTCTGGACGTACGTCTCGACCAGGCGGCTGGTCTCGGGCGCCGCCAGGACCTCCTGGTACGTCTTGCCCTCCAGGCCGTTCTCGGAGGCCCAGACCAGGATGGCCGGCTCGTCGAGGGCGATCAGGGCGGAGCAGAAGTTCCGGTCGGCGCCGTGCACGACGATCGTCGACACGTACGGGCAGATCGCCTTGAACTGGTTCTCGACCTCGGCCGGGGCGACGTACTTGCCGCCCGAGGTCTTGATCAGGTCCTTCTTGCGGTCGGTGATGCGCAGGTAGCCGTCGGGCGACAGCTCGCCGATGTCGCCGGTGTGCAGCCAGCCGTCGCTCTCCAGCACCTCGGCGGTCTTGTCGGGCTGGCCGTGGTAGCCCTGCATGATGCCGGGGCCGCGGAGCAGGACCTCGCCGTCGTCGGCGATGCGGACCTCGGTGCCGGGCAGCGGCTTGCCGACGGTGCCGGTGCGGTAGGCCTCGCCGGGGTTGACGAAGGAGGCCGCGCTGGACTCCGTCAGGCCGTAGCCCTCCAGGATGTGGATGCCCGCGCCGGAGAAGAAGTAGCCGATGTCGGGGGCGAGGGCGGAGGCGCCGGAGACGGCGGCGCGCAGCTTGCCGCCGAAGGCCTCGCGGAGCTTGGAGTAGACGAGCGCGTCGGCGATCTTGTGCTTGGTGGCGAGGCCGAAGGGCGCGGTGGCCTGGCCGGTGCGGCGGAAGTTGTCCTGGGTGACCTTGGCGTACTCGCGGGCCACGCCCACCGACCACTGGAAGATCTTGTACTTGGCGCCGCCGCCGGCCCGGGCCTTGGCGGCCACGCCGTTGTAGACCTTCTCGAAGATGCGCGGGACGGCCGCCATGTAGGTGGGCTGGACGACCGGCAGATTCTCGATGATCTTGTCGATCCGGCCGTCGACGGCGGTGACGTGCCCGACCTCGATCTGTCCGGAGGTCAGCACCTTGCCGAAGACGTGGGCCAGCGGCAGCCATAGGTACTGGACGTCGTCCTGGGTGATCAGGCCGGTCGCGACGGTGGCCTTGGCCATGTACGACCAGTTGTCGTGCGGCAGGCGGACTCCCTTGGGGCGGCCGGTGGTGCCGGAGGTGTAGATGAGGGTGGCGAGCTGGTCGGCGGTGATGGCCGCGATCCGCTCCCTGACCGCCTCGGGGTGCTCGGCGAGGTAGGCGTTGCCGCGCTCCTCCAGCTCGGCGAGGGAGAGCACCCAGCCCTCCGGGTCGCCCTCGGCGGCGACCGCGTCGGCCGCCTCCATGACCACCACGTGCGCGAGGTCCGGCAGGCCCGCGCGGCGCTCGCGCGCCTTCGCCAGCTGGGCCGCGTTCTCGGCGATCATCACCCGGCTCTCGGAGTCCGCGAGGATGTACGAGGACTCCTCGGCGTTGGTGCTGGGGTAGATCGTGGTGACCGCGCCGCCCGCGCACATCACGCCGAGGTCGGCGAGGATCCACTCGACCCGGGTGTCGGAGGCGAGCGCGACCCGCTCCTCGGAGCTCAGCCCGAGCGAGATCAGGCCGCCGGCGATGGCGAAGACCCGTTCGGCCGCCTGCCCCCAGCTGAGCGACTTCCAGTCGTCGGGGCCGCCCTCCGGTCCGGCCGCGGGCACCGGGAAGCGGTAGGCCTCCGCGTTCGGCGTGGCGGCGACGCGCTCAAGGAAGAGGGCCGCCACGGTGGGCGGGCGGTTCTCGATCATGGTCTGTGTGTCGCTCACGACATCCTCCGGACCGGTCCACGCGCGGGGCGTGGGCGTGGGGGCGCTAGGGACGGGCGGGGGCGCCGGCGGGGGGACCGGCACTTTCGAACTGGCGAGTAACCATCGAGCAGTGATCAGCGTAAAGGCCGTGCGCCCGCCGCGTAAGGGGCCCCGAGCAGCCGCTTCATAACGAAAAGGGCCCCCATGCGTGTGCATGTGGGCCCTTTCGTACGGTCGGTCAGCGGCCGGTTACTTCTTCTTGGCGCCGGACTCGTCGCTGGAGAGGACGGCGATGAAGGCCTCCTGCGGGACCTCCACGGAGCCGACCATCTTCATCCGCTTCTTGCCTTCCTTCTGCTTCTCCAGCAGCTTCCGCTTACGGGAGATGTCACCGCCGTAGCACTTGGCGAGGACGTCCTTGCGGATGGCGCGGATGGTCTCGCGGGCGATGACCCGGGAGCCGATCGCGGCCTGGATCGGCACCTCGAAGGCCTGCCGCGGGATGAGCTCGCGCAGCTTGGCGACCAGGCGCACGCCGTAGGCGTAGGCGGCGTCCTTGTGCGTGACGGCGGAGAAGGCGTCGACCTTGTCGCCGTGCAGCAGGATGTCGACCTTGACCAGGCTGGAGGACTGCTCGCCGGTGGGCTCGTAGTCGAGGGAGGCGTAACCGCGCGTCTTGGACTTCAGCTGGTCGAAGAAGTCGAAGACGATCTCCGCGAGGGGGAGGGTGTAGCGGATCTCCACCCGGTCCTCGGAGAGGTAGTCCATGCCGAGGAGCGTGCCGCGGCGCTGCTGGCACAGCTCCATGATCGCGCCGATGAACTCGGTGGGCGCGAGGACGGTGGCCCGGACGACCGGCTCGAAGACGTCCGAGATCTTGCCCTCGGGGAACTCGCTCGGGTTGGTGACGGTCACCTCCTTGCCGTCCTCCAGGACCACCCGGTACACCACGTTGGGCGCGGTGGCGATCAGGTCGAGGCCGAACTCGCGCTCCAGGCGCTCGCGGACCACGTCCAGGTGGAGCAGGCCGAGGAAGCCGACGCGGAAGCCGAAGCCCAGCGCCGCCGAGGTCTCGGGCTCGTAGACCAGCGCCGCGTCGTTGAGCTGGAGCTTGTCCAGGGCCTCGCGCAGGTCCGGGTAGTCCGAGCCGTCGAGCGGGTAGAGGCCCGAGAAGACCATCGGGCGCGGGTCCTTGTAGCCGCCGAGGGCCTCGGTCGCGCCGTTGTGCAGGCTGGTGATGGTGTCACCGACCTTGGACTGACGGACGTCCTTCACACCGGTGATGATGTAGCCCACCTCGCCGACGCCCAGGCCGTCGGAGGGGGTCATCTCCGGGGAGGAGACGCCGATCTCCAGCAGCTCGTGGGTGGCGCCGGTGGACATCATCCGGATGCGCTCGCGCTTGTTGAGCTGCCCGTCGATGACACGGACGTAGGTGACGACGCCGCGGTACGAGTCGTAGACCGAGTCGAAGATCATCGCGCGGGCCGGGGCGTCCTTGACGCCGACCGGGGCCGGGACGGTGGCGACGACCTTGTCCAGCAGCGTGTCCACGCCGATGCCGGTCTTCGCCGAGACGCGCAGCACGTCCTCGGGCTGGCAGCCGACCAGGTTCGCCAGCTCCTCGGCGAACTTCTCCGGCTGGGCCGCCGGCAGGTCGATCTTGTTGAGGACGGGAACGATCGCGAGGTCGTTCTCCATCGCCAGGTAGAGGTTGGCCAGTGTCTGCGCCTCGATGCCCTGAGCGGCGTCCACCAGCAGGATCGTGCCCTCGCAGGCGGCGAGGGAGCGCGAGACCTCGTACGTGAAGTCGACGTGACCAGGGGTGTCGATCATGTTCAGGATGTGCGTGCTGCCCTTGCCCGCACCCTCCGTGGGGGCCCAGGGCAGACGGACGGCCTGCGACTTGATCGTGATGCCGCGCTCACGCTCGATGTCCATGCGGTCGAGGTACTGGGCGCGCATCTGCCGCTGGTCGACGACGCCGGTGAGCTGGAGCATCCGGTCGGCGAGGGTCGACTTGCCGTGGTCGATGTGCGCGATGATGCAGAAGTTGCGGAGCAGTGCCGGGTCGGTACGGCTCGGCTCGGGCACGTGGCTGGGGATCGCGGGCACGCGGTGTCCTGATTCTCGGGTCGCAGTCGGAAGCGTTTCCGGCTCTCGTCGGATCTGTACGCAGGTTCCCATGGTCCCATGGACGGGGCAGTGCGCTCGGTTTGGGCCGCTCGGAGCGTGCCTGGTAGCCTGGGCAGCTGTGTCTCGTATGCCCTCTCAGCTGTCGGGACACAATCCGAAGATCAAACTCTGAACCTGAAAAGGCTCTTTCGTGGCGAACATCAAGTCCCAGATCAAGCGGAACAAGACCAACGAGAAGGCGCGCCTGCGTAACAAGGCCGTCAAGTCGTCGCTCAAGACCGCGATCCGCAAGGCCCGCGAGGCCGTCCTCGCCGGTGACGTCGAGAAGGCCACCGTGGCTTCCCGTGACGCCGCGCGTGCGCTCGACAAGGCTGTCTCGAAGGGTGTCATCCACAAGAACGCCGCCGCCAACAAGAAGTCGGCGCTGGCCTCCAAGGTCGCCACCCTCCAGGGCTGAGCTCTGATGTGAAAAAACGCCGGTAAGGACCCAGCGGGCCCTCTCTTCCGCTCCGGACCGGCACACCGCGCCGCACGCGGCCTGCGTTCGCCACGCGGGTGCGGCGCACAACGGCAGTAGACGAAGGCCCCGGCCACCTCCCTTCCCCAGGGCGGCGACCGGGGCCTTCGTGCTGCCCGGGGGCCTTGAGCCCCGGCCGGCCCTCACAGCGGCGCCCGGCCCTGGCGGCGCCCGGCTCCAGCGGCGCCGGGCTCCAGCGACGCCGGCCCCTGCGTGGCGCCCGGCCCTGGAAGCGCCCGGCCCTGGTGGCGCCCGGCTCTGGGAGCGCCCGGCCCCTTGCGGCGCCGGCCCTGGTGGCGCCCGGTCCTAGTGGCGCTGGGGGCGGGCGGCGCGGGCCACGGCCACGACCGCCTTCTCCAGCGCGTACTCGGGGTCGTCGCCGCCGCCCTTGACCCCCGCGTCCGCCGCGGCCACGGCGCGCAGCGCGTCCGAGACGCCGTCCGCCGACCAGCCCCGCATCTGCTGGCGGACCCGGTCGATCTTCCACGGCGGCATGCCGAGGTCCCGCGCCAGGTCACCGGGGCGGGCCCCGCGCGGCGCGGAGGCCAGCTTCCCGATCGCCCGGACCGCCTGGGCCAGCGCGCTGGTGATCAGCACCGGGGCCACCCCGGTGGACAGGGACCAGCGCAGGGCCTCCAGGGCCTCGGCGGCCCGTCCCTCGACCGCCCGGTCGGCGACGGTGAAGCTGGAGGCCTCGGCCCGGCCGGTGTAGTACCGGCCGACCACGGCCTCGTCGATGGTGCCCTCGACGTCCGCGCACAGCTGCGTCACGGCGCTCGCCAGCTCCCGCAGGTCACTGCCGATCGCGTCGACCAGGTTCTGGCAGGCCTCCGGGGTCGCGGAGCGCCCCAGCGTCCGGAACTCGCCCCGGACGAAGGACAGCCGGTCCGCCGCCTTCGTCATCTTCGGGCAGGCGACCTCCCGGGCCCCCGCCTTGCGGGCCGCGTCCAGCAGGCCCTTGCCCTTGACCCCGCCCGCGTGCAGGAGCACCAGGGCGATCTCCTCGTACGGCGCGGCGAGGTAGGCCTTGACCTCCTTCACCGTGTCCGCGCCCAGGTCGTGCGCGTTGCGGACGATCAGGACCTTCCGCTCGGAGAACAGCGAGGGGCTGGTCAGCTCGGCCAGCGTGCCGGGCTGGAGCTGGTCGGAGGTGAGGTCGCGCACATCGGTGTCGGCGTCGGCGGCGCGGGCCGCCGACACCACCTCCCGTACGGCGCGGTCGAGCAGCAGGTCCTCCTGCCCCACCGCGAGGGTGAGCGGGGCAAGCGGTTCGTCGGTGGGGTTCTTCCTGGTGGCCATCGTCCCCAGCATCCCACGGCCCACTGACAGCCCCCCGCTCCCGGTGCCCGAGAATGGCCGGGTGAACGTGCGACATGTGCTGGTCCTGCCCGACCGCGACGCCGCCGAGGAGGTGGCCCGGGAGGCCGCCGACCGCTTCGGCCTGCCCGAGGAACCCCAGTTGGTCCGCGACGCCCTCGCCGGCGAGGACGACGCGGAGGACGCCCAGTGGCTGGTCGTCGTCGAGGACCCGCGACAGCTCCTCGACTCCGCCTCGCTGGACGGCCTCGCCGCCGAGTACGAGGGGTGGCTGGAAGCCCCGTAGCGGGGGCGCCCCGGCTACGCCTTGTGGACGATCTGGACGTCCAGCTCCACTTCCACGGTCGGCCCGAGTGCCGCGACGCCGTGCGCCAGGACCGACTGCCAGTTCAGGCTGAAGTCCTCGCGCCGCAGCTCGGCCGTGGCGCGGCAGGCGGCCCGCGGCTCGCCCTCCAGGCCGGTGCCGGTGCCCAGGTACTGGGTGTCGAGGGTCACGGACCGGCTGACGCCGTGCAGGGTGAGCGCCCCCGCGACCGCCCACCGGCTGCCGCTGCGGTGGATGAACCGCTCGCTGTAGAACTCCACCGTCGGATGGCGGGCGGCGTCGAGGAAGTCCGCGGACCGCAGGTGGTCGTCCCGCATCCGCAGACCCGTGTCGATGCTCGCCGCGTCGATGATCACGTGCATGGAGGAATCCTCCATGCGCTCGGCTATCCGTACCGCGCCGGCGAAGGTCGCGAACCGGCCGTGGATCCGGGCGAAGCCGATGTGGCGGGCGGTGAACCCGATCGACGAGTGCGCCGGGTCCAGTTCCCAGTGTCCGGGCTGCGGCAGCAGCGGCGGCTCCACCGCGTCCAGGATGATCTCCGCGGTGCCGGGCTGCGCCGGGTCCCCCACCAGCGTCGCCCCGTGGAAGGGCGCGTAGCCCTCGGCGGTCACGGAGAGCCGGTACTCCCCTTCCGGCATGGCGGCCGTGAACCCGCCGTAGGGATCGGTCTCCCCGCTGACGACCCGTCTGCCGATCGGATCGGTGACCTCGAACTTGGCCTGGCGAAGCGGCTGGTGGACCGTGTCGAGCACCCGACAGCTCAACAGCCGCGCCGTGGGCGGCAGGGTCAGGGTGGCGGATGTATGCGAGCCGGCACTTCCGGCCGTATCCATCCCCCGTCGGCGTCCGAACATGACTGATGCACCCCCGTGCTGTGTGGACTTGGACCGTTCTGGCGGAAACGCATTCGATCATGCTGTCGGGTCGGGGGCAAACAGAACGGTCGCTCCCGGTATGCCGGGAGCGGCTCCGGCGCCGTCCGGCCGGAAACGCCCGCATCCCCGAGCCGCTCCCGGTGACCGCCACGGAGCCGTCCGTATCGGTGCGCAGCACGGTCGTCCCGCGCGCCCTCAGCCGCGCGAGCGTCACCGGTGCGGGGTGGCCGTAGCGGTTGTCCGCGCCGACGGGGACGATCGCGAGCCGTGGCCGGATCCGCTCCTGGAGCCCCGGGTCCTGGTGGGCCGAACCGTGGTGGGCCACCTTGAGGACGTCCACCGGCCCCAGCTCCGGATGCTCCCTCAAGAGGGCCTGCTGGGAGGGCGGTTCGAGATCACCCAGCAGCAGGAGCGTCAGCCCCGACGTGTGCACCAGCAGGGCGACGCTGGCGTCGTTCGGACCGTCGGGCGGCGGTCCGGAAACCGGCGGCCACAGCACCTGCCACTCCAGCGGCCCGGCCCCGCGCCGCTCCCCCGCGACGGCCGGCACCACCGGCACCCCGGCGGCCGCCGCGCTCCGCCGGACCATCGCGGCCTGCCCGGGCGGCTCCTCCAGGGTGGTGGTCTGAATCACACCGACGGACCGGCCCCGCAGCACCCCCGAAAGCCCTCCGACGTGGTCCGCGTGGAAGTGGGTCAGCAGGAGCAGTGGGACGCGACTCACACCCAGGGCGCGCAGACAGGCGTCCACCGGACCGGGCTCCGGCCCGGCGTCCACGACGACGGCCGTCCCCGGCCCTGCGGACAGCACGGCGGCGTCCCCCTGGCCGACGGCGCACTGGACGTACTTCCAGTCCGGCGGCGGCCAGCCGGTGAGCGTACGGGTCAGCAGCGGCGGCCGCAGCACCACGACCAGCAACACCACCACCAGCCCCCAGCGCACCGCCCGCCGCCGCCCGTACCGGGCCCCGAACCCCACGACCGCCAGCGTGGCCGCACCGAGCAGCAGCCCACCGCCGAGCCCGCCCGGCCAGGGCAGCTCCGCCCCCGGCAGCCGCGCCCCGGCCCGGGCCACGGCGGCGATCCACCCGGCCGGCACCCCCGCGCACCAGGCGAGCGTCTTCGCCGCCCCCATCCACAGCGGGGCCACGGCGAGCGCCGCGAAGCCGAGCACCGTGGCCGGCCCCGCCGCGAGCTCCGCCAGCAGGTTGCACGGCACCGCGACGAGACTCACCCGGGCCGAGAGCACCACCACCACCGGCGCGCACACCGCCTGGGCCGCGGCCGCCGCCCCCAGCGCGTCGGCGAGGCGCGGCCACATCCCGCGCCGCCGCAGGGCCTCACCCCACCGGGGCCCCAGGGTGAGCAGCGCCCCCGTGGCCAGCACCGAGAGCAGGAACCCGTAACTCCGGGCCAGCCACGGGTCGTACAGCACCAGCAGCAGCACCGCCCCGGCCAGCGCCGGGATCAGGGACCTGCGCCGCCCGATGGCGAGGGCGAGCAGGGTGACCGCCCCGCAGGCGGCGGCCCGCAGCACGCTCGGCTCGGGCCGGCACACCACCACGAAGCCCAGCGTCAGCGCGGCCCCGCCCAGTGCCGTGGCGCGCAGCGACAGCCCCAGCCGGGGCGCGAGCCCGCTCCGCTCGACGTGCTGCGCGCGGGCCGGCGCCCCGATGAGCAGGTACAGCACCACGGTCAGGTTGGATCCGGAGACGGCCAGCAGGTGCAGCAGGTCGGTGGCTTCGAACGCCGCGTGCAGGTCGGGCGGCACCCGGGAGGTGTCCCCGACCACCAGCCCCGGCAGCAGGGCCCTGGCGTCGGCCGGGAGCCCCTCGGTGGCCTCCCGCAGCCCGGCCCGCAGCACCCCGGCGACGCGCTGCGCCGGGCCGGGGCCCCCGGTCACCACGGGCGGGGCGTCCGCCGCCGGCCGGAGCAGCGCGATGGCCCGTTCCCCGCCGCGCCCCGGAGCCAGCCGGGCGACCACCCTGACCCGGGTCGACGGCTGCAGCCCGGCCCAGCCCGGATGCCCGGCCAGCACCCGCACCGGCGTCTCCACCCGGGTCCGCGTCCCGTCCGGCCCCGTCACCCCGGTCACCACCGCGTCCAGCGCCACCACGGGCGGCCCGCTCCCGCCCCGGGCGGCCCGGGGGTCGGACCCGACGGTGAGCTCCGCGAGGACCCGGGCGTGGTCCCGGGCCAGCCCCACCACGGGCCCCGCCCGGGCCTCGGCCCGCTCCAGCCCGGCCACCCCCGCCCCCGCGGCCCCGCACAGCAGCGCGGCGGCCGCGGCCGCCCCGACCCGCCACGCCGGCCACACCCGGCGACGGGCCCGCACCAGCAGCACCCCCGCCACGGCCACCGCGAGCCCCGCCCCGGCGGCCGTCCACCCGCCGGGCAGCCCGAGCGCGACGGCGGCGGCGCCCCAGGCGGCCACCGCCGGCCCCGCCAGCCGTAGATCGGTCGCCGCCACGGCCCGCCCGACTCGGTCCGGCTCCGGCCCCGGCTCCGGCCCCCCACGCGGCTCACCCGGGGCCCTCACGGCCGGACCAGCTTCCGCAGGTCGGCGAACCGGCGCTCGCCGATGCCCTGGACCTGCCGGAGGTCCTCCACGGCCCGGAACCCGCCCCGGGCGGTGCGGAAGTCGACGATGTGCCGGGCCAGCACCGGCCCCACCCCGGGCAGTCCGTCCAGCTGGTCCACGGTCGCGGTGGCCAGGCTCAGCGGGCCGGGACCCGGACCGGCACCCCCGACGGCGGGCTGCGCGGTCGCCCCCACCAGTACCTGTTCGCCGTCCACCAGGACCCGGGCCAGGTTGAGCCCGGTCGTGTCGGTACCGGGCCGCACTCCTCCGGCGGCGGCCAGCGCGTCCTCCACCCGCGAACCGCCGGGCAGCCGCCGCACCCCGGGCTCCCGGACCTTGCCGCCGACGTCCACCACGACGCGGGCGCCCCCGGGCCCGGCCGGCGCCGACGCCGATGCCGACACGAGGGCCGGGGCCGGGGCGACCACCGCGGGGGCCGTCACCGCCTCCGGGCGCCCGGACCAGTACTGCTGGGCGGCGAACCCCACCGCCGCGACCAGCACCACGGCGACGGCGGCCACCGTCCGCGGCTCCACCCCGCACCGCGCCTGCACCCACACCGGCAGCCGCTCACGCACCCCGAGCCGCCACCCACCCGCAACCGCCCCACCACCACCCAACCCCGGCGCCGCCACGTCCCCAGGCTCCCCAGGCTCCCCAGGCAAAGACCCGACCACCTCCGGCGCCCGCACACCCCCAGCCCCCTCAGCCGAAGCCCCACCCGACTCCGGCGTCTCCTTGGCAGGCTCCCCCGAACGGCCATCCCCGCCCTCGGACTCCCCCTCGGGCCAAGCGCGCGGATAGGCCCCCCTCCAGGGCTCCGCATCGGGCGGCGGATCGGCCACCCGGACCCCGCCGTCCCCCGACCCGGCGCCCGCCCCCACATCCACCCCCGGCGGCGCACCACTTGCCAGCAGAACCTCCGCCCGGCGCCGCAACACAGCGGGGTCGGGCCGCACCCGCCGCCGCTCCCGCAGCCGCCCGTCGGAGCCACGCCACCGCCCCGGCCCACTCCCGGCACCGGCCCGAGCCGGCACCCCCGCAGACACGGAGCCAGGACCACCGGCCCCAGGCCCTCCAGCCCCCGCAGACCGGGACCCACCAGCCCCGGCCCCACCGCCCTCACCAACGCCCTCAACCGGGCCCGCCACACGCGTTCGCAGAGTCGTCATGCCCCGACGCTAGGCCCGATCCGCGACCCCCGTTCGGAAGCCTCAATTCCGGTGGATGGAGCCCCCGTTGTGGATAACCCCATCACCCGTTCCGGTGATCAGCGGGGCGATACGACCGCCGCCAGCAGCCCCGGCCCGGTGTGCGCGCCGATCACCGCCCCGACCTCGCTGACGTGCAGCTCCACCAGACCCGGGATCCGCTCGCGCAGCCGCTCCGCGAGCTTCTCCGCCCGCTCCGGCGCCGCCAGGTGGTGCACGGCCACGTCCACGCTCCGCGCCCCGGCCCGCTCCACGGCCAGCTCCTCCAGGCGCGCGATGGCCTTCGAGGCCGTCCGTACCTTCTCCAGCATCTCGATCCGCCCGCCGTCCAGCGTCAGCAGCGGCTTGACCGCCAGCGCCGAGCCCAGCAGCGCCTGCGCGGCCCCGATCCGCCCTCCCCGCCGCAGGTAGTCGAGGGTGTCCACGTAGAAGTACGCCGACATCTCCCCGGCCCGCTTCTCGGCGGCGGCCACGGCCTCGTCGACGGTCCCGCCGGCCTCGGCCGCCTCCGCGGCGGCCAGGGCGCAGAAGCCGAGGGCCATCGCGACCATCCCGGTGTCGACGACCCGGACCGGTACCGGAGCCGTCTTCGCCGCGACCACGGCGGCGTCGTAGGTGCCGGAGAACTCCGCCGAGAGGTGCAGGCTCACGATGCCGGTCGCACCGGCGTCCGCCGCCGCCCCGTAGGCCCGTACGAACTGCTCCGGGCCGGGGCGGGAGGTCGTGACCGACCGGCGCTTCTGCAGGGCCACGGCGAGGCTCCGGGCCGAGATCTCGGTGCCCTCCTCAAGGGCCTCGTCCCCCAGGACCACGGTCAGGGGAACGGAGGTGATCCCGTGCCGCGCCATCGCCGAAGGGGGCAGGTAGGCCGTGGAATCGGTGACGATCGCGACATGGCGGGACATGAGCCGGAGGTTACCTCCACAGGCCGCGATCCGGCAGCCCGGACCTGCACACCCGCACCCGCACACCCACCCCCGAACACCCTCAGGTGGTGGCCTCCGGCCGCGGCGTCTTCTGCCACGGGTAGCGGGCCGCCGGAGCGGCCGGGTTCAGCGACGCCGGCCGCGACTCCGAATCCGCACCGCCCGCACCACCGGCACCGCCCGCACCCGCACCGCCCGCACCACCGGCACCACCCGCACCGCCCTGCGCGTCCCACGCGGCCGCCGCGGCCGCCAGGTCGTCCACCGACTCCCGCGACCAGTCCCGCAGCGCGCCCGACTCCATCTCGATCTGCTCGGACAGCGCCGCCAGATCGTCGGCCGCGAACCGGCGTGCGCGGTCGCGCACGGCCCAGCGCAGCGAATCAGCCGCCTGCGTGATCTTCGCGGCGCGTTCCCGCAGGTCCGGCAGCATCTCCGCGATGCGCCGCCGGTCCGGCTCCTGCTCCAGCCGCTTCAGCTCGTCGTCCAGCTCGTGCCCGTGGGCGCTCAGCCGCTCGAAGAGGCCGATCGACTCCTTCAGCGAGGCGTCCGCCTGCACCCCCTGGTAGAGCGCCTGCTGCGTGGCCCGCATCGACGTCCGCAGGTCCAGCCGCAGCTGTGCCAGCGCCCCCGAGACCCCGACCTGGCCGAGGCTCTTCGCCTTCAGGGTGGTGTCTTCGACGGTGCGGCGGGCCTGCGTGATCGTCCGGTCCACGCCCCGCTTGGCCGCGCCGACCGCCTTCACCGCGACGAACACGCCCAGCCCCAGGAAGGCGAACAGCATCAACAGAGCAAAGATGATCAAAGCGCCCGCCTCCATGAGGGTTCCCTTTCCTCCGCCGTACCGTCCCGTCCCTCCACCGTAAACGCCAAGGGCAGGCCAGGGGTTCCAAACGAACCCCCAACCTGCCCGTACGGGATGTCCCCCACCTCCCCCGCCGGGGGGGAGGACGGCGGCCGGTCACCCACCTCCCCCGGCGGGGAGCACGGGGGGGGGACCGGTCACCCTCAGATGACGATCAGATGACGATGTTCACCAGCTTCGGCGCGCGCACGATCACCTTGCGGATCTCGGCCCCGCCCAGCGCCGCCACGACGCCCTCGTCGGTGACCGCCAGCCGCTCCAGGTCGGCCGCGGAGATGCCCGGCGGCACCTCCAGGCGCGCCTTGACCTTGCCCTTGACCTGCACCACACACGTCACGGTCTCGTCCACGACGTACGCCGGGTCCGCGACCGGGAAGTCCTGGTGGACCACCGAATCGGTGTGACCCAGGCGGTGCCACAGCTCCTCCGCGATGTGCGGCGCCAGCGGGGCGACCAGCAGCACCAGCCGCTCGGCGACCGAGCGCTCCAGCGGCCGGCCCGCCTTCGTCAGGGTGTTGTTCAGCTCGGTGATCTTGGCGATGGCGGTGTTGAACCGCAGGCCCGCCATGTCCCCGCCGACCCCGTCGATCGCCTTGTGCAGCGCCCGCAGGGTGTCCTCGCCGGGCTCCGCGTCCACGACGGTGACCTCACCGGTCTCCTCGTCGACGATGTTGCGCCACAGCCGCTGCAGCAGCCGGTACTGGCCGACCACGGCGCGCGTGTCCCAGGGACGCGAGACGTCCAGCGGACCCATGGCCATCTCGTACAGGCGCAGGGTGTCCGCGCCGTACTCCTCGCAGATCTCATCGGGCGTGACGGCGTTCTTCAGGGACTTGCCCATCTTGCCGTGCTCGCGCTTGACCGGCTCGCCCTGGTGGAAGTAGGCGCCCTCGCGCTCCTCGACCTCGGCCGCCGGGACGTAGACGCCGCGCGCGTCGGTGTACGCGTACGCCTGGATCATGCCCTGGTTGAACAGCTTGTGGAACGGCTCCGCCGAGGAGACGTGACCCAGGTCGAACAGGACCTTGGACCAGAAGCGCGCGTACAGCAGGTGCAGCACCGCGTGCTCGGCGCCGCCCACGTACAGGTCGACACCGCCGTGCGGCGCGCCCTCGCGCGGGCCCATCCAGTACTGCTCGATCTCCGGGTCGACCAGCGCCGAGGCGTTGTTCGGGTCCAGGTAGCGCAGCTCGTACCAGCAGGAGCCGGCCCAGTTCGGCATGGTGTTGGTCTCGCGGCGGTAGCGCTTGACGCCCGCGCCGTCACCCAGGTCCAGCTCCACGTCGACCCACGCCTCGTTGCGCGACAGCGGGGTCTCCGGCTTGGAGCCCGCGTCGTCGGGCGCGAAGGTGCGCGGGGAGTAGTCCTCCACCTCCGGCAGCTCCAGGGGCAGCATCGACTCGGGCAGCGGGTGCGCGACGCCGTCCTCGTCGTAGACGATCGGGAAGGGCTCGCCCCAGTACCGCTGGCGGCTGAACAGCCAGTCGCGCAGGCGGAAGTTGACGGTGCCCTCGCCGATGCCGCGCTCGGCCAGCCAGTCCGTGATGGCGGCCTTGGCCTCGACGACGCCCAGGCCGTCCAGCGAGATGCCCTCGCCGGCCGAGTTCACCAGCTTGGCGTCGTACGAGACGAACGCGTCGTCCCACTCGGCCGGGTCGGTGCCGCGCCCGTCGGTCGGCTCGACGACGCAGCGGATCGGCAGCTCGAAGGCGCGCGCGAACGCGAAGTCGCGGACGTCGTGCGCCGGTACGGCCATGATCGCGCCGGTGCCGTAGCCCATCAGGACGTAGTCGGCGATGAAGACGGGGACCTGCTCGCCGCTGACCGGGTTGGTCGCGTACGCGCCGGTGAAGACGCCGGTCTTGTCCTTGGCCTCGGCCTGGCGCTCGACGTCCGACTTCGAGGCGGCCTGCTTGCGGTACGCGTCGACGGCCTCGGCCGGGGTCGCGTAGCCGCCGGTCCACACGGAGTGGGTGCCCTCGGGCCAGGCGGCCGGGACGATCGGGGCGACCAGCTCGTGCTCGGGCGCCAGCACCATGTAGGTGGCGCCGAACAGCGTGTCGGGGCGGGTGGTGAAGACGGTGATCGCACCCGCGTCGCCGACGGGGAAGTCGACGCGCGCGCCCTCGCTGCGGCCGATCCAGTTGCGCTGCTGCAGCTTGATGGCCTCGGGCCAGTCCAGCGCGTCCAGGTCGTCCAGCAGACGGTCGGCGTACGCGGTGATCCGCATGTTCCACTGGCTCAGCTTGGCCTTGAACACCGGGAAGTTGCCGCGCTCGGAGCGGCCCTCCGCGGTGACCTCCTCGTTGGCCAGTACGGTGCCCAGCCCGGGGCACCAGTTCACGGGCGCGTCGGAGGCGTAGGCCAGCCGGAAGCCGTTCAGTACGTCGGCCCGCTCGGCCGCGGTCAGCTCCGCCCAGGCGCGGCCGCCGGGGACCTCACGGGTGCCGGCCTCGAAGGCGGCGACCAGTTCGGCGATCGGGCGGGCCTGCCGCGCGTCGGCGTCGTACCAGGAGTTGTAGATCTGCAGGAAGATCCACTGCGTCCACTTGTAGTACTCGGGGTCGATCGTGGAGACGGAGCGGCGCTTGTCGTGGCCCAGGCCCAGCCGGCGCAGCTGGACCTTCATGTTGGCGATGTTGGCCTCGGTCGACACCCGCGGGTGGGTGCCGGTCTGCACGGCGTACTGCTCGGCCGGCAGGCCGAAGGCGTCGAAGCCCAGGGTGTGCAGGACGTTGTGGCCGGACATCCGCTGGTGGCGGGCGAAGACGTCGGTGGCGATGTACCCGAGCGGGTGGCCGACGTGCAGCCCCGCACCGGACGGGTACGGGAACATGTCCATGATGAACTTCTTGGGCCGGGCGACGACCGCCGGGTCACCGGCCAGGTCACCGGTCGGGTTGGGCGCCTCGTAGGTGCCCTCCGCGTCCCATACGTCCTGCCAGCGTGCCTCGATGTCGGCGGCCATGGCAGCCGTGTAACGGTGCCCCTCGGCCGCCTCGGGGGCCGGGGTCTTCGTCTCGCTCATGATTTCTGAAGCTCCATCGATCGTCTCTGCCGTCTCTGCCTGCCCAAACGAAAAAACCCCTCGCACAGGAGGGGACGCCGCGCCGATGCCGACCGTCTCGAAGGGTCGGTGCTGATCAGCGCGGCTCGGTAAGCAGAAGGCGTACGGCACGCATGGCGCCAGGGTACCGCAGGGGCCCGGGCCGACGCTCTGCCGTTCCGCACGCCGAGAAGAACGACCCCAAGAACCACAACAACCACAACAACAACCACCACACAACAAGAAGCGGGCCACCCGATCCGGGTGGCCCGCGTCTCCGACTGTGGAGCTAAGGAGAATTGA